>DASQVL010000623.1:0-3269 GCA_035640795.1 Crenalkalicoccus sp.
GGCCGTGCTCACCGCCTATGCGGCCGGGGCACCGCTGCCACCGCCGGCCCTCGCGCCAGCGCTGGCCTGCCTCCTGGCCGGCGGCGGCATGCGGGCATGGCGCGGCCGGGAGGAGCGGCGCGACCGGGCCGCGCTGCAGGCGCTGTTCGCGCGATTCGTGAGCGCGCCGGTGGCGGAGGCCCTGTTGCGCGACCGCGACCTCTTCCTCGCCGGCGGCCGGCCGAAGCCGCAGGAGCTGACGGCAACGGTGCTCTTCGCCGACATCGCCCGCTTCACCACCATCTGCGAGAGCCTGCCGCCTGAACCGCTGATCGGCTGGCTGGACCGCTACATCGACGTGATGGTGGAGGTCGTCATCGCGCATGGCGGCGTGGTGCTGCGCTTCGTCGGTGACGGCACCCTTGCCGCCTTCGGCGTCCCGGTGCCGCGCCGCACGGAGGCCGCCATCGCCGCCGACGCCCGGGCGGCCGCACGCTGCGCGCTGGCCATGGAGCGGGCGCTTGAAACGCTGAACGCCGAATGGCGCGCCGAGGGGCTGCCGGAGGCGGGCATGCGCATCGGCATCCACACCGGACCGCTGGTCGCGGGCGGCCTGGGGCACGGTCCGCGCATGGAGTTCTGCCTGCTCGGGGACACCGCCAATGTGGGGGCGCGGCTGGAGCAGATGGGCAAGCAGCACGGCGGCGACGGCGCGGCGCCCGACTGCACGATCCTGGTAGGCGAGCCGACCTGGCGGCTGCTGGGCGGCGCGCTGCCCGGGCAGTATGTGGGGGAGCTGCCGCTGCGCAATCGCCGGCGCCCGCTCGCGGCTTGGCGGATCGATTCGCGCGCCGCCACCGCCGCGCCCGCCCGCGCCGAGGCTGCCGATGCCCGCGCGGAGGCGTCCGCCCCGCCGGAATAGGGGTGCCGCCATCACTCGACGGGTGCGCCGAGGCTGAAAATCGGCGGAGAATTTCCTGTGCGGCGCGTTGGTCGCAGACCGCAGCGCCTTCAGATTTGCGTGGCTTCCATGGCATGGTCCATAGCCGCGTGTTCGCCGGCGCACGCTTCTGCTAGCATCGGCCGTCGCGGTCGCGCCTGGCCTGCGGGCAGGCTGACCGTGCACACCGTGGCTGTGCACTGTGACCGTGCGCACTGCAGGTATGCACAGTCACCGGTATGCACAAGCAGGGACCATATCCATGGTAGACTGACGACGGTCAGACCGCCATGGGCATGGCCCGTGACCGGCCTGAACGAGCATGCCGGAGGTGGGCACGCCAGGGCGCGAATCGCCGGCTCAAGGAAGCTGGACCGGTGTCGGCCTGGGCGATCGGGCCGACATCGGTCCAGTGGTCCATGCGGCCCATATGGTGTCGCCGATGGCGCCGCTCCGTGACGGGGAACGTGCGGTGAGGGTGTTGCGGGCAGCGAAGCGGCGGGGCTGGAATGCGGCAGCAGTGCTGATCGCACCCCCCGACGCCTTGCGCGCCTCCCCGGGCGCGTTCTCCCCGCGCCTGGGAGCTCCAGTGCGGGCGCGGCGCGCGCGGGCGTTGGCGGCCGCGCCATCACGCGTCTGTGCCCCGCCCGCCGGTGGGTCGCGCGCGCGAGACATCGGGGTGGCGCGATGAGCCGGCGGGGGGGCGCGGTCCGCAGCCTGGTCCTCCTGCTCCTGCTCGTCCTCGTGCTGCCCGTCAGCGGCGCGGGGCAGCAACAGCCCTCGACCTCGGAGCGGCGCGTGGCCCTGGTGATCGGCATCGGCGCCTACCAGAACGCGCCGCCGCTCGCGAACCCGGTGAGCGATGCCCGCGACATCGGCGAGGCGCTGCGCCGGCTGAACTTCGAGGTGGAGGAGCTGTACGACTCCGACTTCCGGCGCCTTGCGCGCGGCGTCCGGGAATTCGGGATCCGCGCCCAGCGCGCCGATGTCGCCGTGGTGTACTACGCCGGCCACGGCGTGCAGGTGGGGCGCGAGAACTACCTCCTGCCCGCAGACACGAGGCTCGAGCGCGAGCGCGACCTGCTCTACGAAGCGCTGCCCCTCGAGCTGATGCTCGGCGAGGTGTCGCAGGCGGGCAAGCTCGGCATCGTCCTGCTGGACGCCTGCCGCAACAACCCCTTCGTGGACCGCATGTCGCGCTCGATGGCCATCGCGGGCCGCGGGCCCGCAAGCCAGGGCCTCGCGCGCGTGGACAACGTGCCGCGCAACACCATGGTCGTGATGGCGACCAAGGCGGACCAGGTCGCCGAGGATGGCGGCGGCGCGCACAGCCCCTTCGCCGACGCGCTGCTGGCGCACTTCCAGGTCCCCGGCCTGGAGCTGAGCCTGTTCTTCCGCAGCGTGCGCGACGCCGTGCTGCGCGCCACCGGCAACCGGCAGGAGCCCTACATCTTCAGCTCGCTGGGCGCCGAACCCTTCTACTTCTTCCCGCGCCCGCCGAACCGGCCGCCGCAGATCGGCGAGATGTCGGCGCTGGAAGTGCGCGACAGCGCCGGTCCCACGCCCCTGCCCATCCCGCGGCCGAGCGATCCGGACCAGGATCCGCTCTCGGTGCGCGTCATCGGCCTGCCGCGTGCCGGCGAGGTCCGCGTGGAGGGCCGCCCTGTCACGCAGGGCGCCATCTTCTCGGCCGCGCGCTTCGCCAACGTCACCTACAAGCCCGACGGGACGACGCTCGGCCCGGTCGGCACCCTCGACATCCTTGTGGAGGACGGGCGCGGCGGCAGCGTGCTGGCGAGTCTGCCGATCACCGTGCTGTCCTCGAACCGGCCACCGCAGGTCGAGGCGCCGCGGCGGCTCCGGATCTACATCGGCGCGCTGGGCATCACCCCGCCCACGGACCCGGACGGCGACGCGCTGTCCGTGAGCATTCGCGCCCTGCCGCGCGGCCTGATACGCAACGGCACGACGACGGTGCGGCTGGGCGACCGGATCCGCCCCGAGGACCTAGCCGCGCTGGCCTATGTGCCGGAGCCCGGCCTCACCGGGCCCGCCGGCAGCCTGCGCTACCTGGTCGAGGATGGTCGCGGCGGGCGCGCCGAGGGCGTGCTGGAGCTCGACGTGATGGACGCCGCGGAGGCGGCGGAACAGATCGCGGAGAATGCGCTGTGGGAGCGGCTGAGCGCGAGCGGACGCGTCGCGGACCTCGACGCCTTCATGCGGCTCTACCCGGACTCCCGCTTCGCCGAGGCCGCCCGGCGACGGCGCGAGGAGCTGCTCCGGCCGGCCGGTGCCGGCGGCCCCGCCCCGGTGCCGGGCGCGGAGTCGACGCGGCTAGCCGCGCAGGCGC
>DASQVL010000624.1:0-6845 GCA_035640795.1 Crenalkalicoccus sp.
CGAGGCGGGCCGGCCCGTGCTGATCGGCACGCGGACGGTCGCCGAGGCGGCGCGGGCGAGCGAGGCGCTGGACGCCGCCGGCGTGCCGCACCAGGTGCTGAGCGCGGCGCAGGACGCGACCGAGGCCGAGATCATCGCCCGCGCCGGCCAGCGCGGCGCCGTCACCGTCGCCACCAACATGGCCGGCCGCGGCACGGACATCCTGCTGGAGCCCGGCGTCGCGGAGCGCGGCGGCCTCCTCGTCATGCTGACGGAGCGGCACGACAGCCGCCGGGTGGACCGCCAGCTGATGGGCCGCTGCGCGCGCCAGGGCGATCCCGGCACGGCGCTCGAGCTGCTCTCCCGCGAGGACCGCATCCTGGCTCTCGCGGATGGCTGGGCGCGGGCGCTGCTGCGCGTGCCGGTGTTGCGGAGCCTCGCCATCCGCCTCGCCTTCGGCCAGGCGCAGCGGCGGAGCGAGGCGGAGCATGCGCGCCGGCGCCTCGACCTGGTACGGCGCGACGGGCAGATGCAGAAATTGCTGGGCTTCGCCGGGGGTCTCGACTGATGCGCATCGGGTGGATCGCGGTGGCCGGGCTCGCCCTGCTGGCCGGCCGGGCGCAGGCGGCGGAGACGCTGGAGGCGCTCACCGCGCGCGCCTCCTGCCTCATCGAGGCGAACCGGATCATCAAACTCAGCATGCCGACCCAGGGGACGCTGGCCCGCGTGCTGGTCCGCCGTGGCGACCGTGTGACCGCGGGCCAGGTGATGGCGGAGCTCGATTCCGAGATGGAGCGGGCGATGTACGAGGCCGCGCGGCTGCGCGCCGCCAGCACCGCCGCCATCGCGGCGCGCCGGTCGGAGCTCACCAACGCCGAGAACAAGCTGGCCCGCGTGAAGCCGCTGGTGGCACGCGAGATCAGCTCGCGCCAGCAGCTCGAGGATGCGCAGACCGCGGTGGACCAGGCCGTGGCGGCGCTGGAGCAGGCGCAGCTCGACCAGAAACTTGCAGTGTACGAGGCGGAGCGGCTGTACGCCGCACTGCTGCGCCGCCGCGCGGTCAGCCCGGTAAACGGCGTGGTGACGAAGGTGGACCTGCACCAGGGCGAGTACGCGGACACCGCCGTCGCCGTGCTGACCATCGCGGAGATCCGCCCGCTGCGCGTGGAGGTCTATCTGCCGCTGGCCGCCTATCCCTTGGTGCGGGCCGGCATGCAGGCGGAAATCCTGCCGCAGGAGCCGATCGGCAGCGTGCATGTGGCGGAGGTGGTGACGCGCGACCCGTTGATCGATTCGGCGAGCGGGTTGTTCCAGCTGCTCCTGCTGCTGCCGAACACGGACGAGTCCGTGCCTTCCGGGCTGCGGTGTCAGATCCGCTTCCGTCCGCAGGGGTGAGGCCGAGCCGGCGCTTGAGGCATGAAGTGCGTCAGCACTTCATGAGCCCGGCATTACACCGCCGCCGGCGATTCTCACGCCGCCGGCGGCTCGGCCGGCCCGCTACTCGGCGGCGACGGCCCGCATGACCGGCATGCGGCCGCGCGCCAGCCGCGCATAGAGCGCGGCGTAGTCCTCCGCCATGCGGCGCGCGGTGAAGCGTTGCTCGAAGCGCGCGCGCACGGCGGCGCGCGGCAGGGCCGGCAGGCGGTCCGCCGCGCGGACGGCGCCATCCACGTCGTCCACGAGGAAGCCGGTCACGCCGTGCTCGACCACCTCGGGCACGGAGCCGTGGGCGAAGGCGATGACAGGCACGCCGCAGGCCATGGCCTCGATCATCACCAGGCCGAAGGGCTCCGGCCAGTCGATCGGGAAGAGCAGGGCGTGCGCGCCTGACAGGAAGGCGGACTTCTCCGAATCCCCGATCTCGCCGATGAACTCAACGTGCGGCTGCGCCAGCAGCGGGCGGATGCGCTCCTCGAAGTAGTCGCGATCGGCGCGGTCGACCTTGGCCGCGATCTTGAGCGGCAGGCCGCATCGGCCGGCGATCTCGATGGCGCGGTCCACCCGCTTCTCGGGAGCGATCCGCCCCAGGAAGGCGAGATAGGAGGGCGCCGCGTCCTCGTCCGCCGTCAGCAGGTGTTCCGGCAGGCCGTGGTGGATCGTCGCCGCCCAATTGGCCCAGGGCATCGGCGCCCGCTGGGCGTTCGAGATCGAGGCCAGCGGCACCTGGGGGTGCGCCTCGTAGTGCGGCCAGATCTCCGGCAGGTCCAGGCGGCCGTGCAGGGTGGTGAGGAAGGGCGTCGGCTGCCGCGTGAACAGGGAGAAAGGCCAGTAGTCCAGGTGGAAGTGCAGAATGTCGAACTCGTCGGCCCTCCGGAGCACGGTCTCCAGCATCATGAAGTGCGGGGCCAGCGCGTCGCGGACCCCGGGATCGAGGCGGAGCGCGCGCTCGCACATGGGCACGAGCGTCGCGGAAGTTTTCGAATCGCCGCTCGCGAACAGCGTGACGTCGTGGCCGAGCCCGACGAGCTCTTCGGTGAGGAACGAGACGATCCTCTCGGTCCCGCCGTAGCGCTTGGGGGGGACGCTTTCGGTCAGGGGCGCGATCTGCGCGATTCTCATAGGACGACCTTCTCCTCTCACGGCTCGATCCACGTACCAGCAGAAATCGGCGGAAGATGGACGCGTACTTCCGATCCGCGTCACGATTTCGTCCAGATCATGGCGTTTCTGGCTTCGCATCCGCTGCTTCGGACCGCTCACGCACCTGTGGGCGAGTTTCGTTGAAGGGCTGAACATGAGTCTTGCAATTGCCACGGCTTCGGCTGCCACGGCTTCGGCTGCGCAGGCCGGACACAGGGACGACCGCACGGATGCGCTGTTGCGCTACAGGTCGCGTCCGCTCCAGTTCATGCTGCGCTATGTGCGCCGCCACGCCCTCGCGCACGGCGTCGTGCTCGGGTCCGTGCTCGCCGCGGTGGCCTGCTCGGTGGGCACGAACTACGCCCTGAAGGCATTGGTGGACGTGCTTTCGGGCGGGCCGGGCGGCGCCGTCTGGTCCACCGTCGCCGTGCTCGCCGCGGTCGTCGCCGCGGACAACCTGCTGTGGCGTGTCGGCGGCTGGGTCGCCGCGGGCACCTTCCCGGCGGTGACGGCGGACATGCGGGCCGACCTGTTCCGTCACCTGGGTGGCCACGCCCCGGCCTTCTTCGCGGGGCGGCCCGCGGGCGTGCTGGCGAGCCGGGTGAGCTCGACGGCCAATGCCTCCTACACGATATTGTACGACTTCACCTGGCGCGCGCTGCCGCCCGCCGTCGCGGTGCTGCTCGCGATCGCGCTGCTGGCCAGCGTGAACGTCGCGATGGCGGTCGCGCTCGTCGTCGCGGCGGCGGTGCTGGGGCTGGCGATCGCCCGGCTGGCCGCGCGCGGGCAGCCCCTGCACATGTCCTACGCGGCCAAGGCGGCCGCGGTGGACGGCGAGCTGGTTGACGTGGTGCAGAACATCGGCCTGGTGCGCGCCTTCGCCGGCTTCGGGCGGGAGCGCCGGCGCTTCGGGCGGGTCGTGGACGGCGAGGTGGCGCACCGCACCCGCAGCCTGCGCTACCTGGAGCGGCTTCGGCTGCTGCACGCCGTCGTCACGGCGCTGCTGACGACCGCGCTGCTGGCCTGGGCGGTGTGGCTGTGGGAGCGCGGCCAGGCCTCGACCGGCGACATCGTTCTGGTCTGCTCGCTCGGCTTTACCATCCTGCACGCCAGCCGCGACCTCGCCGTGGCGCTGGTCGATCTGACGCAGCACTTGGCGCGGCTGGCCGAGGCGGTGGCGACCCTGCTCGTACCGCATGAGCTGCCCGATGCGCCCGAGGCCCGCGCGCTCCGCCCCGCGACCGGCCGGGTGGAGTTCCGCGGCGTGCGCTTCGCCTACCACCCGGGCGGCGCTGGTCCGGTGATCCGCGGCCTCGACCTCGAGATCGCGCCCGGCCAGCGCGTCGGCTTGGTTGGGCGCTCCGGCGCGGGCAAGTCCACGGTCCTCGCACTGCTGCAGCGCTCCGTGGTGCCGCAGGAAGGGCGCATCCTGGTGGACGGGCAGGACATCGCCGGAACCACGCAGGAGAGCCTGGCCCGCAGCATCGCCGTGGTGCCGCAGGACGTGCCGCTGCTGCACCGCTCCGTGCTGGCGAACATCCGCTACGGCCGGCCGGAGGCCACGGAGGAGGAGGTGCACGCCGCCGCCGCGGCCGCCCGCTGCACGGAGTTCATCGAGGCGCTGCCGCAGGGTTACCTGACCATCGTCGGGGACCGCGGCGCGAAGCTCTCCGGGGGGCAACGCCAGCGCATCGCGATCGCGCGCGCGCTGCTGAAGGACGCGCCCATCCTGCTGCTCGACGAGGCGACCAGCGCGCTGGACAGCGAGTCCGAGGCCGAGGTCCAGCGCGCGCTGGACCGGCTGATGCGGGGGCGCACCGTCATCGCGGTGGCCCATCGGCTGGCGACTTTGAGCGGCTTCGACCGCATCGTCGTCATGCAGGATGGGCGAGTGGTCGAGGACGGCCCGCCGGATTTCCTGGCGCGGCGGCCGGGCCCGTATCGCGATCTGCTCCGGCGCCAGGCGCTGCGGCTTGAGGCGGCCTGAGCCGGCGCCTCACGCGTTGCGCTCAGGCATGGGCCGGTGCTGGCCGGACTTCCTCCCCCGGCGATGCGCCTGTCGGCACCGTCTCCCGCGGCGGGCGTGCCCCGCCGCCCGAAGTCAGCGTGGCGGATACCGGGAGGGCGACAGCGCACGGCGCCGACATCGCCCCGAAGCCGCCCGCGCCGAAGCAACCGTAGAGCGGCCCCGCGACGAGCATCAGCAGCAGCGCCGCCGCGGGCGCTTGAGGAACGGCAACCCGTCGGGGGATTCCTCGACAGCGCCCCGCTGCGGCGCCCGGACGCGCAGCGGTCAGCCGCGCCGCGGGTCGGCGATGGCTAGAGTTGCCCTCGGCCTGCCCCGGATGCTCCGTGCTGGTGCCGATACCCGGATTTGAACCGGGGACCTACTGATTACGAAGCATCGGGCTCCATGCTGCGCAAAGCTGCGCATCGCCGCCCATGACCGTCGCTACAGCACAAAACATAGCTAATCCAAATGGATACGTTATGCGCAAGTCTGCGCAAAGTTGCGCTTGCATGCCATGGCGTGTCCGGTTCGGATGCCCCCGCTGATTGGCGTCCGGTTCGGAGGCAGGCGATGAGGGTGCTCCGCGAGGGTCCGACGAAGATCACCCGGGCGACCATCGAGGCCGCGTGGCGCCGCCGCGCCTCGGGCCAGCGGTTGGTGATCGGGGATGCCGAGTGCCGCGGCCTAGCGCTGGTGGTGCACTCGACCGCCATGACCTGGCGCTTCGACTACAAGCCCCGGGGCACCGATCCCGCGACGGGCAGGCGGTTCCCGACCCGCAGCCTCACCATCGGCAACCCGGAGACGCATGGACCGGACGCCGCCCGGACAGCCGCGGCCGCGCTCAAGGGCCAGGCCAAGGCGGGCCGGGACCCCGCAGAGGAGCGCCGCGCCCGGATCGCGGCTGCGGCGGCTGCAAGAGCCGCCACGGTGAGGAAGCTGGTGGAGGAGTATGCCGAAGCCCTGCCAAGGCGGCCGAAGCTGCGCGGCAGCGGAACCGTCTCGGCGCGACACGCAGGCTATGAGATCGCCCATCTCAGGGCTGCCGTCGCTGCAATGAAGGCGGGCGAGCGGCCCGTGAGCAGCATCGGGGCCGCCGATCTCCGCGCCTTGCTCCAGGCCGCGGCCGACATGCCCGCCACCGGCCGGCACCGCTTCGGCGCCCTGAGCCGGTTCTTCGACTGGTGCCAGAAAGAGGGCCAAATCGTCGCCAACCCGTGCGCCACCCTGCCCCGGACGCGGCGCCCTCGGGCACCGGCAGCCCGGCAGCGGTTCTTGGCTCTGCCCGAGCTCGCCCGCCTGTGGCGCGCCGCTGGCGAGGCGGAGGGTCTCGCCCCGGTCCATCGGGACCTGATCCGGCTGTTGATCGCCCTGCCGTGCCGCCGGGGCGAGGCGGCCGCCATGGAGTGGCAGCACCTCGACCTGGACGGCACGACCTGGACGCAGCCTGGGGCGCTGACGAAGAACGGGGACGCGCACCGGCTGCACCTGCATCCCCTGGCGCTCGAGCTTCTCAGGGATCGCCAGGAGAAGGCAGGGCGCCCCGCCTTCGGACTGGTTTTCCCCGCGCCCAAGTCGGGCCGGGTGCTTGATGTGTTCTCCGACATGAAGGCGGCGCTCGACCGCGCCACCAGCATATCCGATTGGACTTGGCACGACTTCCGCCGGAGCTTCGCCACCGCGCTCGGCGAGGCCGGCATCCCGGAGCCGGTGGTGGATGCCGTGCTGAGCCACCGGCAGGCGGCGACGCGCGGCGGCGTGCTCGGCGTCTATCAGCGCGCGCAGCGGTGGCCCGAACAGGTGCGGGCGATGCAGGTATGGGGCGAGCACCTCGCCGCCGCGCTGGAGGGCCGAGAGCCTGGCGCTCAGGTGGTGCCGCTGCCGGCGAGGCCCGCCGCGGCGGGCTGACGGACCCGCGCCGCGGCGGTTCCACGGCCCGTGCCCGGCGGCTCCGGCAATGGTGCCCCGGCGGGTGAGGCAACACCCGCCGAGGCTAACCCCGAACGATGGAACTCTCCTCCATGCTCGAAGCTGTCACCGTTGATACCCTGGAGCAGCGGTTCTGCTCCGCATGCGCCGATGCGGTCGGGCCTCACGAGCCCGACATTGCCGCCAACCTGGAGGCCCACCTCGCCCTAGCATTACAGTTGCGGTTTTCGCTTCAGGTGTGCGCGTTGTGCGGCGGCCTGGTGGGCGCGACGCCAGGCGGACCAGGCGAGGATGAGGGCGGGTTGGATGCGGCGCTGCGCGAGGCGCGCGGCGATCCGGCGGATTT
>DASQVL010000625.1:0-4586 GCA_035640795.1 Crenalkalicoccus sp.
CGGCCGCCGCCATCGTCGCAAAGCTCGACAGGCTTGATGTAGCAACCGTATGAGTCAGAGCACTAGAGCGTTTTCACCGTGCGCGTGCACGGCGAAAGCGCTCTAGCCTTTGTATTTGGCGCATTTTCTGCGGCGAACCGCGCACACTTCGCCTGAAAATGCGCTAATGCCAGTATGCGTCTCCGCAGCGCGCTACTCCGCCGCCACCACCGCGTGCTGCAGCGCCCGCGGCGTCCGCCCGCCGAGCGCCGCCCAGGCGACCGCGCCGAACACTGCGGCGCCGGTCGCCGCCGCCGCCACCAGCGCCTGCAGCGGCGCCCCGTTGATCTCCGACCGCGTCAGCATCACGGCGAGCGTCATGACGGCGGTCGCCAGCACCGCCGGCAGCAGCCGCCGCAGCAGCCAGAGCGGCGAGCGGCGAATCTCGGACAGCGCCAGCCAGGCCAGCACCGGCCCGATCGCCAGCGTGCTCGCCGCCCAGCACCAGGCCACGCCGATCGGTGTCGCCGGCCGCGCCGCCAGCAGCGCCGCCAGCGGAACCAGCAGCGACCAGGCGGCGACGATCAGGTTCCGCCGGGTCTTGCCAAGCGCCACGAACAGGCTGCTCGCATCGCCCCACGCGAAGGAGGCGACGCCGACCCAGCCCACCACCCGCGCCGCATCCGCCGCCGCCGCCCAGGCGGGGCCGAGCAGCGCATGCACCAGGTCGGGCGCGGTCAGCGCCACGCCGGCCGCGATCGGCATGCCCATCAGCGCCTGCAGCTGCGCGATGTCGCCATAGGCCTCGGCCAGCGCGGCGCGGTCCCGCTGCAGGGCGGAGAAGCGCGGCATGGCGAGCCGGTGGACCGAACCCCAGACCATGCCCAGCGCCGAATCCAGCAGGCGGAAGGCGACGTTGCAGATCGCGACCACCGCCTCGGCCGTCAGCATGCCGAGGACGATCACGAAGATGCGGTAGCGCCCCGCCTGCACGACAATTGCCAGCACCTGCGGCCCGGCCACGGGCCACAGCGCCGTCAGTGCCTGGCGGGAGAGCATCGGCCGCAGCCGCTGCCGGGCGCCGAAGGCCATGAGCAGGAAGACGCTGACCGTGGCACCCGCCTGGTAGGCGACCATCGCCCAGGGGCCCGCCCCGGCATGCGCCAGCAGCAGCCCGGCCGTGAGGCCGACCGGCAGCCCCAGCATCGCGCGCAGCGCCATCAGCCGGTAGCGCTGCTGGCGCAGCACCAGCCCGGCGACGGCGCCGGAGAAGGCGGACAGCGGCAGCAGCCCGGCCAGCGCCAGGGTCAGCGGCAGGATGTCCGGCGCCTCCGCCTCGCGGGCCAGGGTCGGGCCGAGCGCAGCGAGAACAAGGCCGCCGAGCAGCCCGGCGAGTGACTGCGCGGTCACCGCGCTCGCCGCATGCACGGGCGTCATCTCGCGCCGCTGCACCAGCGCATCCGTGAACAGCGAGCCGCCGGCCACGTCCAGCAGCAGGAAGGCGGCCATCGCCACGGCGCCGATGCCGGCGGCGTCGGGCCCGATGACCCGGCCGATCAGCATCAGCGAGAAGAAGGAGAACAGCGCGGAGGTCGCGGTCTCGGCGATCACCCAGGCAGGCGAACGAGCGGCAGGGAGGCGGAACGGGAACAGGTGAAGGTCCTCCGGACGCGGCATGGCGGCTCAATTGGGATGGCGGCTCATTTGGGTCGGATTGCGGCGCAGCATCCTCAACTGCGTCGCGTATGCAGCACACAACGGCGTGCTCGGCATGGCCGTTGCCGCTTCTGGTGGAGAGTTGTGCATGCAGGCGAATGCGCTTCCCCGTACGGCCGGGGTTGCACCGGCCGCCGCACGTCGTAACTGGGGGGGCGAACAGGGCGCCAGTCCAGGGGAGGAGTGCTGCCGATGACTGCCATGGACCGGGGTGCCCCACCGGGCGCCGCGGCGGCCATCGCCGCACGCTACAGCGAAGTCCGGGCGCGTACGGAACGCCTCGCCGCCCCACTCTCGCCCGAGGACCAGACGGTGCAGTCCATGCCGGATGCCAGCCCGGCCAAGTGGCACCGCGCGCACACCACCTGGTTCTTCGAAACCTTCCTGCTGCTGCCCTTCGCCCCTGGCTATCGGCGGGTGCACGAGGCCTATGGCTTCCTCTTCAACTCGTATTATGAGGCCGCGGGGCCGCGACATGCGCGGCCGCGCCGCGGCATGCTGACGCGCCCCTCGGCGGCGGAGATCGGCGAGTACCGCGCGGCGGTGGACGCGGCGATGCTCAAGCTGCTGCGCGACCCGCCGGCCGAGGCGCTGCCCCTCATCGAGCTCGGCCTGCAGCACGAGGAGCAGCACCAGGAGCTGCTGCTGACCGACATACTGCACGCCCTCGCGCAGAACCCGCTGCTTCCGGCCTATAATTCCGACTGGCGGGAGCCGGAGGCGGTGCCCGGCCCGGCGCGCATGCTGGACGGTCCGGCGGGCCTGGTGGAGATCGGCCATGCCGGGCCGGACTTCGCCTTCGACAGCGAGACGCCGCGCCACTGCGCCTTCCTCGCGCCCTTCCGCATTGCCGACCGGCTGGTGCGCAACCGCGACTGGCTCGCCTTCATGGCGGCGGGCGGCTACCGCACGCCCACGCTCTGGATGAGCGATGGCTGGGCCGCGGCGCAGGCCGAGGGGTGGGAGGCCCCGCTCTACTGGGAGCAGCGGGACGGCGCCTGGTGGCAATTCGGCCTGGCCGGGCCGCGCCCGGTGGAGCCGGAGGCGCCGGTCCGCCATGTGAGCTGGTACGAGGCCGACGCCTTCGCCCGCTGGGCGGGCCGGCGCCTGCCGACCGAGGAGGAGTGGGAGGCGGCCGCCTCGCTGCTCGGCTTGGCCGAGGCGGAGGGCATCGCCTGGCAATGGACCGGCAGCGCCTATCGTCCCTATCCCGGATTCCGGCCCTGGGAGGGCGCCGTCGGCGAGTACAACGGCAAGTTCATGGTCGGCCAGATGGTGCTGCGCGGCGGCTCGCTCGCCACGCCGCCCGGCCATACCCGCGCGACCTATCGCAATTTCTTCCCGCCCGCCGCGCGCTGGCAATTCACCGGACTGCGCCTGGCGGAGGATGCGCGGTGAGCGGCGCCCTTGCCCGCGACGCCGCGGCCGCGCAGCGCGCCGCGCTGATCGCCGATGCGCTGGCCGGGCTGTCCGCCCCGCGCAAGTCGCTGCCCTGCAAGTGGCTGTATGACGCCGAGGGCGCGCGGCTGTTCGAGGCCATCACCCGCCTGCCGGAATACTATCCGACGCGGACGGAGATGCGGATCCTGGCCGAATCCGGCCCCGCCATCGCCGAAGCCGTCGGCCCGGCCGCCGCGGTGGTGGAGTTCGGCCCGGGCGACGGCGCCAAGGCGGTGCAGTTGCTGCGCGTGCTGGACCGGCCGGTGGCCTACCTGCCGGTGGACATCGCCCCCGAATGGCTGGAGGCGGCGGCGGAGCGCGTGCGCGCCGCCTTCCCCGGCCTGCCGGTGCGCCCGGTGGTGGCGGACTTCACCCAGCCCTTCGCCCTGGCCGGACGGGCGGAGGGTAGCGCCACCCATCTCGGCTTCTTTCCCGGCTCCACCATCGGCAATTTCACCCCGGCCGAGGCCGTCACCTTCCTGAAGCGCGCGCGCATCAGCCTGCGCGCCGGCGCCAGGCTGCTGCTCGGTGCCGACCTGGTGAAGGACCGGGCGGTGCTGGAAGCCGCCTATGACGACGCGGCCGGCGTGACTGCCGCCTTCGACCTGAACCTGCTGCGCCGGCTCAACCGCGAGGCGGGGGCGGATTTCGACCTGGACGCCTTCCGTCACCGCGCCCTGTGGAACGCGGCGGAGGAGCGGGTGGAGATGCACATCGTGGCCCGCCGCCCGCAGAGCATCCGCCTGGCCGGCCGGACCTTCCGCTTCGCCGAGGGCGAATCCATCCACACCGAGAGCAGCCACAAGTACCGGCCCGAGCGGCTGCGCGAGCTGGTCGAGTCCGGCGGCTGGCGGGAGGTAGCCATGTGGACGGACACGGCGCGGCTCTTCTCCGTGTGGCTGCTGGAGAGCCGCGACGCGTGAGGGCGGCGGGGTGGAAAGAGCATGGTTTCCAAAGGCCTCTGGGCCTTTGGTGGGTGGGGGAGTTTGAGGGGGAGGGCAAAGCCCTTCCCCTCGATCCCGCCGCATGACGCAGATCGCCGCCCATCGCGGCGGCGCCATCCTATGGCCGGAGAACAGCCTGCTCGCCTTCCGCAACGCCCTGGCACTGCCCGTCGAGCAGCTCGAGCTCGACGTGCATGCCTCGGCCGAGGGCGAGCCGGTGGTCATCCACGACGCGACGCTGGACCGCACCACCGAAGGCACCGGCCCGGTCGTGGCGCACGGCCTGGCCGCGCTGCGCGCCACAAGGCTGCGCGGCACGGCGGGGGAGGGCGTCCCGACCCTCGCCGAGGCGGCCGCACTGGTCGCCGCGGCCGGCCGCATCCTGCGCCTCGAGATCAAGGCGGATGCCGAGGGCCGCCCCTATCCGGGCCTGACCGCCCGCTCAGCCGCCGTGCTGGACGCGGCCGGGATGCGGCCCCGCACGGTGCTGATGTCCTTCCAGCCGGC
>DASQVL010000626.1:0-5826 GCA_035640795.1 Crenalkalicoccus sp.
GGCGCGGCCGGCACCTGGAAGGACCTGACCGGCAACGTGAACCTGCTGGCGGCGAACCTGACGACGCAGGTCCGCGCCATCGCCGAGGTGGCGACCGCGGTGACCAAGGGCGACCTGACCCGGTCCATCCAGGTGGAGGCGCGCGGCGAGGTCGCCGAGCTCAAGGACAACATCAATACGATGATCGACAACCTCCGTCTGACGACGGAGCGGAACACCGAGCAGGACTGGCTGAAGACGAACCTGGCGCGCTTCACCAACATGCTGCAGGGCCAGCGCGACCTGGCGACGGTCGGCCGCATGCTGCTCTCCGAGCTGGCACCGCTGGTCAACGCGCAGCAGGGCGTGATCTACCAGGTGGAGACCGACGGGGCGCCGAGCCTCCGCCTGCTCTCGGCCTATGCGGATGACGACCAGGCCGGCCATCCGGAGCGCATCGCGGTCGGCGAGCGGCTGGTCGGCCAGTGCGCCGCCGATGCGCGCCGCATGGTGATCACCGAGCTGCCGCCCAACGTCGTCCCCATCCGCTCCGGCCTGTTCCGCGCCGTGCCGCGCAGCATCGTCGTGCTGCCGGTGCTGTTCGAGGGCCAGGTGAAGGCGGTGATCGAGCTCGCCTCGCTCGACAGCTTCACCGAGCTGCAGCTCTCCTTCCTCGAGCAGCTGACCACCGGCATCGGCATCGTGCTGAACAGCATCGAGGCGACGATGCAGACCGAAGGGCTGCTGACCCAGTCCCAGCAGCTGGCCGCCGAGCTGCAGGCACAGCAGCGCGAGCTGCAGCAGACCAACGAGCAGCTGGAGCAGAAGGCGCAGCAGCTGGCCGAGCGCAACGTCGAGGTGGAGCGCAAGAACCAGGAGATCGAGCAGGCCCGCCGGGCGCTGGAGGAGAAGGCGACCGAGCTCGCCCTCACCTCCAAGTACAAGTCCGAGTTCCTGGCCAATATGTCGCACGAGCTGCGCACGCCGCTGAACAGCATCCTCATCCTCGGCCAGCAGCTGAGCGACAACAGCGAGGGCAACCTGACGCCGCGGCAGGTGGAGTTCTCCCGCACCATCCACGCCGCCGGCACCGACCTGCTGAACCTGATCAGCGACATCCTCGATCTCTCGAAAATCGAATCCGGCACGGTGACGGTGGACGCCGAGGAGATCTACTTCAACAACCTGCTGGAGACGGTGGCGCGGCCCTTCCGGCACGAAGCGGAGAATCGCGGCCTCTCCTTCGAGGTGCAGCTCGACCCACGGCTCGGCCGCAGCATGATCACCGATTCGAAGCGCCTGCAGCAGGTGCTGAAGAACCTGCTCTCCAATGCCTTCAAGTTCACCGAGCGCGGCGGCGTCCGGCTTTCCGTCACCGCCGCGACGGATGGCTGGAGCCCGGACCACCCGGTGCTGCGCCACGCGCCCTCCGTCGTCGCCTTCGAGGTCTCGGACACCGGCATCGGCATCCACCCGGAGAAGCAGAAGATCATCTTCGAGGCATTCCAGCAGGCCGATGCCAGCACCAGCCGCAAATATGGCGGCACCGGCCTCGGCCTCGCCATCAGCCGGGAACTGTCGAACCTGCTGGGCGGCGAGATCCACCTGCGCAGCACGCCGGGCGTGGGCAGCAGCTTCACGCTCGTCCTGCCGCTGAAGTATGCGGGCGCGCCGACCTCCGCCCTCGCCCCCGTGCCGGCGCCGGACCCGGCGGCGCGTCCCGCCCTCGCCCGCACCCTGCTCGCCGAGCGGCCGGTGGAGGCAGTGGCCGACGACCGCGACACCATCCAGCCGGGCGACGCGACCCTGCTGATCGTCGAGGACGACCCGCACTACGCCCATGTGCTGGCCGACCTCGCCCGCGATGACGGCTTCCGGGTGCTGGTCGCCAGCCGGGGGGCGGAGGCCATCGCACTCGCCCGCGAGTACCGGCCGACCGCCGTCTCGCTCGACATCTTCCTGCCCGACATGCTCGGCTGGACGGTGCTGAGCCAGCTGAAGCAGGACCCGGCGACGCGGCACATCCCCGTGCAGGTGGTGACGCTGGAGGAGGACCGGCAGCACGGCCTGGCACGCGGCGCCTTCGCCTTCATGACGAAGCCGACCACGACCGAGGGGCTGGAGGCCGCCTTCGCCCGCATCAAGGCCTTCGCCCAGCCGCGGCAGAAGCGCCTGCTGGTGGTCGAGGACAACCCGAGCGAGCAGCTGAGCATTGCCGAGCTGCTCGGCCATGATGACGTGGACATCGCCATCGTCGGCACCGGCGCCGCGGCGCTCAAGGCGCTGCGTGAATCGCCCGCCGACTGCATGGTGCTCGACCTACGCCTGCCCGACATGTCGGGCTTCGACGTGCTGGAGCGGGTGGCGCGGGAGGAGCGGCTGCGCGACCTGCCCGTCGTCGTCTTCACCGGCCGCGAGCTCTCGCCGGAGGAGGATGCGCGGCTGCACAGCGTGGCGCGCAGCGTCGTCGTCAAGGGCGTGGAATCGCCGGAGCGCCTGCTGGACGAGACAGCGCTGTTCCTGCACCGCGTCGTCTCCGACCTGCCGCCCGAGAAGCAGCGCATGCTGGAACGGCTGCACAGCTCGGACGAGGATCTGGTCGGCCGCACCGTGCTGCTGGTCGACGACGACGCGCGCAACATCTTCGCGCTCAGCAGCGTGCTCGAACGGCGCGGCATGCGCGTGCTGACCGCGACCACGGGCAGCGAGGCGGTGACCCTGATCGAGACGGTGCCGAGCATCGCGATCGTGCTGATGGACATCATGATGCCCGGGATGGACGGCTACGAGACCATGCAGGTGGTGCGCGCCAACCCGGCCTTCCGCCGCCTGCCCATCATCGCTCTGACCGCCAAGGCGATGAAGGGCGACCGCGAGAAGTGCCTGGAGGCCGGCGCCTCCGACTACCTGGCGAAGCCCGTCAACACCGAGCAGCTCCTCTCCGCCCTGCGGATGTGGCTGCACCGGTAGAAGCGGACCCGCGCGATGACTGCCGACGAGCCGGTGAATATCCTGCTGGTGGACGACCAGCAGGCCAAGCTGCTCAGCTACGAGGTGATCCTCTCGGAGCTCGGCGAGACGCTGCTGCACGCCACCTCGGCGCGGGAGGCGCTGGAGCACCTGCTGCGCACCGAGGTCGCGGTCATCCTGATCGATGTCGTCATGCCCGAGCTCGACGGCTTCGAGCTGGCGGCGATGATCCGCGAGCATCCGCGCTTCGAGCGCACGGCAATCATTTTCGTCTCGGCGATCCACATCACCGACCTCGACCGGCTGCGCGGCTACGAGCTGGGCGCGGTGGACTACCTGCCGGTGCCGGTGGTGCCGGACCTGCTTCGGGCCAAGGTGCGCGTCTTCGCCGAGCTGTACCGCAAGACGCGGCAGCTGGAGCGGCTGAACCTCGAGCTCGAGCGCCGCGTCGTCGAGCGCACCGCCGAGCTCGAGGGCTCCAACGCCCGGCTGCGCGAAAGCGAGCAGCGGCGGAGCCTGGCGCTGGCCGCCGGGCGCATGGGCTCCTGGGAATGGGATCTCGAATCCGGCCGGCAGATCTGGGACGAGGGCCAGTACCGCATCTACGGCATCCGCCCCGGCGCGATCACGCCGACCGCGGAGACCGCGCTCGCCCTGGCGCACCCGGAGGACCGCGAGGCGCTCCGCCGCTGCGCGGCGGAGGCGGTGGCCCGCGCGCGGCCCTTCGATGCGGAGTTCCGCATCCTCCGCCCCGACGGCACCGTCCGCTGGTGCGTGACCGGCGCGGCGCCAACGGCGAACGCGCAGGGTCGCGCGGTGCGCTTCAGCGGCGTCACCTATGACATCACCGAGCGCAAGGCGACCGAGACGGCGCTCCGCGAGAGCGAGGAACGGCTTCGCATCGCGCAGCAGACCAGCGGCATCGGCATCTGGGACTGGAACCTGGCGACGGACCGCGTGACCTGGTTCGGCGACATCTATCGCAGCTGGGGCCTCACCCTGGCGGAGGCGGAGCGCGGCACCGAGCGCTTCCTGCGTGTGGTGCACCCGGAGGACGGGGAGCGCGTCTGGGGCGAGATCCAGGCGGCGCTCCGCGGCGAGCGGCCCTATGCCCCCGAGCTCCGCATCATCTGCGGCGACGGCAGCATCCGTTGGATCTCCGGCCGCGGCGAGGTGATCCGCGATGCCGAGGGCCGACCGGTGCGCATGATCGGCACCGACATGGACGTGACGGAGCGGCGCCGTACCGCGGAAATCCTGGCGCAGGCCAATGCCGAGCTGGAGCGCCGGGTGGAGGAGCGGACGCGCGAGCGGGAGGCCGCACTCGCCCAGGTGCATGAGATGCAGAAGATGGAGAGCCTGGGCAAGCTCACGGGCGGCGTCGCGCACGACTTCAACAACCTGCTCATGGCGGTGCTCGGCAATCTCACGCTGCTGCGCAAGCGTCTGCCGGACGATCCGCGCCTCACCCGCCTGGTGGAAGGCGCGATCCAGGGGGCGGAGCGCGGCGCGACCTTGACCAAGCGCATGCTCGCCTTCGCAAGGCGGCAGGAGCTGCGGCCGGAGGCGGTGCGCGTGCCGCAACTGGTGGACGGCATGACCGACCTGCTGCGCCGCTCGCTCGGCCCCGCCGTGCAGATCAGCACGGATTTCCCGGACAGCGTGCCGGCGGTGCAGGTCGATCCGAACCAGCTGGAGCTCGCCATCCTCAACCTCGCCGTCAATGCGCGCGATGCGATGCCGATGGGCGGGCGGCTCGTCATGGCGGCGCGCGCCGCCGTGCCCGACGCGGCGATCGCGGGCCTTGCGCCGGGCAGCTATGTCTGCCTCTCCGTCTCGGACACCGGTCTCGGCATGGACGAGGCGACGCTGAAGCGGGCAACCGAGCCCTTCTTCACCACCAAGGGAGTCGGCAAGGGGACCGGCCTCGGTCTTTCGATGGTGCACGGCCTTGCCGCGCAGTCGGGCGGCGCGATGCGGATCACCAGCCGGATCGGCGAGGGCACGACGGTCGAGCTCTGGCTGCCGGTCGCCGAGCTGGCGCCGGATGCCCTGGCCGCCCAGCCGGTGCGGCCGCACGAGGCGGCGGCCATGGGCACCGCCACTGCCGCATGCCGCGTGCTGGTGGTGGACGACGACCCGCTGATCCGCACCGGCACGGCCGACATGCTGGAGGATCTGGGCCATGCGGTGATGGTGGCGCCATCCGGCATGCGGGCGCTGGAGATGCTGCGCTCCGGCTGCGCGGTGGACATCGTCGTCACCGACTATGCCATGCCCGGCATGACCGGGCTGGACCTCGCCCGGCAGATCGAGGCGGAGTGGCCCAACCTGCCCGTCGTGCTGGCGACCGGCTATGCCGACTTGACGGATGCCGAGCTCGCCGGCCGCAACCGGCTCTCCAAGCCCTACCGGCAGGAGGATCTGGCGCTGCAGCTCGGCGAGCTGCTCGACCGCGGGCGCGCCCCCTCGAACGTCGTGCCGATCGAGGTCGCGCGACGCGCCTGACCGGCACCGCGCGGCGCCAGTTCTCCAGGAAGGCGCGGGCGCCAGGCGCGCGACCCCGAGCCATGCGACCCCCGGGAGGCGGCATGCGGGTACCAGGACCATGCAGGCGGCGCCCCGTGCCCCGGGTGGCCCCGCGCCGTGCCGGCCCGAGCCCCGGGGTGGGCCGGTGAGCGCCGCCATCCAGCCCCGCTGCGATGCCGCCGCGGCGCATGCGACGCCGGCCGCGGCCGCCCCCGCCCGGCCGCTTCTGGTGCTGGCGACCTGCATCCTCGCCTCCGGCCTCGCCTTCGTGGACGGCTCCGTCGTCAATGTCGGCCTGCCGGCGATCGGCCGCAGCCTCGGCGCCGATGCCGCGGCGCTGCAATGGGT
>DASQVL010000627.1:0-6745 GCA_035640795.1 Crenalkalicoccus sp.
GGCGCCGAAGTCCCCAACCAATGCGCGAACAGTTGGCGTCCACATGGCGGTCTCCGGGCAGGAAACCGCCCGCAACGCTGCCCGAGGGGCCAGGATCAACCCGTCAAACACGCCCCCATCACCCCTTCGCAAACGGGCACCGAGTTGACGGATAAAGAACCGGTGATGGCCGGCGACGATCAGGCCAACGGTCGAGCCCTACAGTGTAATCAGGTCAGGAACAAGCACCCGGCGCGCCGGCATCCGGAGAGGGCCAATGCTCGACCAGGGCGTGGCGGTCCATCGCTTCACCGAGCCCGAGGAGGCGGCGGCCTGCCAGCCCGGCGTCTTCTGCCGCATCACCCCGGCCGGCGGCAGCCGCTTCGACGCCACCGTCGCCCGCGTCAGCCTGGGCGAGGTCGCCCTCGTCATCGGCCAGGTCTCGCCCTGCCTCGGCCGGCTCACCATCGGGCCGGACCGCGCGGCGATCCAGCTGCCGCTCTCCAACCTCGACAGCCTGGTGGTCAACGGCGTCGGCTGGTGCCCGGGGCTGGTCGGCGCCTATGCCGCGGGCGCCGAGCTGCTGCGCGCGAGCCGGCAGGAGAACGGCTTCGCCACCATCGTGCTGCCCTTCCCCGCGCTGGACAGGCTGCTGGAGCCGCAGGCGGCCGCGCGCCTGCGCGCGCCGGGCGACGGCGTCCTGCTGCGGGCCGGGCTGCCGGCCTGGCGGCAGGCGAAGCAGATCGCCCGCATGGCGCAGGAGACGATGCTACGCGCGCCCGGCGTCGTCGCGCAGGAAGCGCCGCGCCGCGCGCTGCGGGAGGCGCTGCTGCAGGCGGTGAACGAGCTGCTGCTGCCCGCGGGCGAGATCCCCTTCTCGCGTAGCTTCCGCACCCGCCGGCGCATCATCACCTCGGCCGAGGAATATCTCTGCGAGCACCGCGACCGCCCGATCTACACGGACGAGCTCTGCGGCGCGCTCGCCGTCTCCGCCTCCAGCCTCGCCGAGGCGTTCCGGATGGTATTCGGCATCAGCCCGCACCGCTTCCTGAAGCTGCGGCGACTCGGCATGGTGCGGGCGGAGCTGCGCGACCGCGACCGGCCGCGGCCGCTCGTGAAGTCCGTCGCGCTGTCGCACGGCTTCTGGCACCTTGGCCAGTTCGCGCACGACTACCGGGACGCCTTCGGCGAATCCCCCTCCGAGACCGTGGCCCGGGCGCACGGCCCTGCGGCCTGAACGCGGCACGCATGCGGGGCGGCGGGAAGGCCCCACCACCCCGCCCGGCCGCGGCTACTTGGGGGCCGGCTCCAGCGCGATGGCCAGCGATTCGGTGTAGACCAGCTCCACCTGGTCGCCCGGCTTCAGCGTGTCCACGAAGCGCTGCGCATCGGGGTCGCGCACCATCACGGTGCGGGCGACGTTCGCGGGGCCGGTGAAGCTCACGCTGTGCGTCGCGTGGTCGATGGCGTCCACCGTCACCGTGGCGCGCACCTGGCTGCCCACCGTGCCGACCGGCCCCCCGGTCGGCCCGGTCTGGCGGGCGATGCCGGTCTGCTCCGTCACGCTGCCGCCGCCCTGGCCGGGCTTGGCCAGCGTGGCCGCCAACGCCTCCACGTAGCGGACCATCACCCGGTCGCCCGGCTTCACGCGGTTCAGGTTTTCGATCGCCGGGCCGGCCTGCACGGTGAAGACTCGCCCGCCCGCCCCGCGCAGCGTCACCTGGCGCGACTGTTGGTCCACCGCCTCCACCGTGGCGACGGCGTCGGTGGTGTAGGCCACCGCGGTGCCGGGGCGGTCGCCGCCCGGCTGCGCCTGGCCGAAGGCGAGCGGCGCGAGGAGCAGGGCGCCGCCGGCGCCGAGGAGAATGCGCGAGCCTATCCGCATGGTGTTGCCTCCTTCATCTTCCGTTTCCCCACCGAGGCCGCGCGGCGCCGGCGGGATGGTGCGCCGCGTCAGACCAGCAGGATGCCGTCGATCGCGTGGCAGTAGCCGTTGCTGGCGGGGATGTTGGCGTAGGTGTTCGGGTAGCCACCGATGCGCGGCACACCGCCAGCGGTGCGCCCCTGCGCCGCCGCCGGGCGCGGGCGGAGGATCACCGGGGCCAGCAGGGTGGCGCCGGCCGCGGCGCCGAGCGCGCGGCGGGTCATCAACGGCAGTAGGGCGGTGGGCGACGGCATGGGTCTTCCTCCCTCTCCGGGCCGTTGCGGACCGGCGTCGGCTGGCCCCGGGCCGACGACCCGAAGGGGCGGCTCAGGCCACCGCGCTCTCCTGCGGGCGGTCGAGCAGCACGGCCACGGGACCGCCGGGGCCCATGTCGATGCGCACGCCGACGGACTCCGCGGCCTTGCGCAGCGCGGCTTCGGCGAGCGCGCGGTCCTTCGCCGCGGCGAAGATGGTGGTGAGGCCGCGCACCGCCGCCGCTCGGTCGGCGCGCAGCAGCAGCGCCTGGCGGCGCGCCACCTCCCGGATCTCGGCGGTCGTCGCGCGATGCCGCGCCGGCAGCTCGGCGCGCACGGCCTCCAACGCGCGGTAGGTCTGCTCGTCGATCGCGCCGTGCTCGTTCATCAGCAGGAGAAGCAGGCGCACCACCCCGTCGCGCAGCGTGCCACTGTCGGCGCCGGCGAGCAGCTCCTCCGCCTCCCGCCGCGCCAGCTCCCGCCGCACCGGATCGGCGCCGAGGGGAAGCGGCGCGCGGGCATGGGCGAGGCCCGCCAGGGCGCGGGCCAGCGGCGCCATGTAGACCGCCTCGAAGACCTGCTGCACCATCCCGTCGCGCATCGCCGTCGCCGTCTCGATCCCGCGCTCGATGAGCTTCGCCGCGTCGCGCTCCATCCCGCGGAAGAGGTTGTCCGGCGCGCATTGGCGCCGGTTGGCGCGCGCCGCCGTCGCCGCCCAGGCCACGGGCAGCATCCAGGGATTGAGGTCCGAGAGGGCCCAGCGCTGGACGCGGAGCGGGTGCAGCTTGCGCGCGGCCTCCGCGGAAGCCTCGTTCGAGACCTGCCGCACCAGCGGCGCGAGCAGCTGATCGTAGAGCGCGGCATTCACCTCGGAGACATGGGCGACGATCTCGAAGGACCGCTCATCCTCCCGGCTGCCACAAAGGGCAGCGATGTCGGCGATGCTGCGCAGTTCGAACCGCGTCACGTAGCGATCCGGCACCAGCGCCGCCGCCCGCGTGCCGGGCTGCTTGTCCTCGATCAGCATCTCGTAGAGGCCGGGCGGCAGCGTCTCAATCAGCTCGAGCAGCTCGACGAAGCCCGCATGCTCCTTCCGCGCCACGGCACCGGAGACGAAGATGCCGAGGTGCCCGACCTTGGGGTGGACGGAGTAGACGATGGTCTGGCCCTGGGCGATCAGGTCGTCGTCCGAGGCGTAGAGGTCCAGGATCCAGTTGAGCGCCTGTTGCGGCGGCGTGATGTCGTCGCCCCAGGAGCACAGCACGCAGATGGGCGAGCGGATGTTGCGGAGGTCGACCCGGATCGTGCCGTCCTCCGAGACGACCTCGCCGCGCGCCAGCTTGTTGCCGATGAACAGCTGGTCGACAATGGCGGCGATCTCCTCCCGGTTCATCAGGAAATAGCCGCCCCACCAGCGCTCGAACTCCAGGAAGCGCGGCGGCTCGGTGTCCGCCTTGTCGTAGAGGTTGGTGTACTTGGACCACCAGGTGTTGGCCGGGTTCATCTGCTCGAAATTCAGCACCAGGTTGGCGCCGTCGAAGCGGCCATGGCCGAGGTCGCTCGCCAGGTAGGTGAGCCAGCTCCCGCCGAGCAGCCCGCCCGAGTAGCGCATCGGGTTCAGCCCCGGCGCGCCCGCCCAGTAGGAGAGCGGCGAGCCCGCGACGATGATCGGCCCCGGCAGCTCCGGCCGAACGGCGGCAAGCCCCATGATGGCCCACCCCGCCTGGCAGTTGCCGATGACGCAGGGCCCGCCCGGCGCGTCCGGGTGGCGCTGGCGGACGAGCTCGAGGAAGCGCGCCTCGGCCAGCATCACGTCGGCGAGGCGCTGCCCCGGCACGGGGTCGGGGAAGAAGCTGACGAAATAGACGGGGTGGCCGACGACGAGCGCGTTGCCGATCTCGCTGTCCTCCTTGAACCCGCCGATGCCAGGCCCGTGCCCGGCGCGCGGGTCCACCACCACGAAGGGGCGGAGCGCCGGGTCGGTCGGCCGGTCGCCCTGCCTCGGCAGGATGCGGTGCAGCGTGTAGTTGCAGGGCCGCTCCAGCGTGCGGCCGTCCAGCAGCATCTCGGCCTCGAACGTGAGAAGCGGTGGCTTGCCCGCGGCCTCGTGCGCCAGGTAGGCGTTGCCGCGCGCGCGCAGCGTGTCCCAGAACAGCGCGCCGCGCTGCGCGGCGTCCACCGCGTAATCCATAAACTCCGACAGCAGCGGCATGCCGAACATGGGCTAGATCTCCTCCTGGCTCTTCCACTGGAGGAAGAAGCCGACATCGCCCGGCGTGCCGCCCGGCCAGTCCACGATTTCCGCCTTGATCTGGAAGCCGCGCGGCTCGAGCTCCCGCTTGAAAAAGTCGTAGGCGCGGCGGGCGAAGCCATCGAGGCTGTCGGGCCAGTTCCGCGCGTGGTTGGTGATGGCGCGTCCCTGGTCCCGCAGCCAGGAGGAGGGGAAGCGGAGCACCAGCGCCTGCTTGTCCCCCATGTCCACGGCGCGGCGGACCACCGTGGCAACGCGGTCCATCGCCTCCGGCTGGATCTCGCGCGCCATGAACGCCTCGCGGAGCTTCTCGCGCTCAGCGTGCGCGTGCTCCTCGTGCGCGCGCTGCTTCGCCGCCTCCTCCTCGCGCTTCGATCGCAGGTAATTCCGCACCTCGTTGGCGCTCAGTGTGCTGCCCGTGAAGCTCATGCCGGCCCCTCCGCTCAGCCGAGGATGTGGTAGCCGCCGTCGATGTAGAGCGTCTCGCCCGTCATCGCAGTGGCGTAGTCGCTGGCGAGGAAGACGCAGGCTGCGCCCACCTCCTCGATCGTCACAAGCCGGCGCGCCGGCGCGCGGCTCGAGACCTTCGCCATCAGCTCGTCGAAATCGCGGATTCCGGACGCCGCGCGGGTGGCGAGCGGCCCCGGGCTCACCGCGTGCACGCGGATGCCCTTGGGCCCGAGCTCGGCCGCCGCGTAGCGCACCGCAGCTTCCAGCGCGGCCTTCACCGGTCCCATGACGCCGTAATTGTCCACCACCTCGTTGGCGCCCAGATAGGACATGGTCATCATCGCCCCGCCCCGGCGCATCAGCGGCTCCGCCCGCCTAGCGAGGTCGAGGAAGGACCAGCAGGAGATCTCCATTGCGGTCAGGAAGCCCTCGCGCGGGCAGTCCACGACGCGGCCCTGCAGCGCCTCCTTCGGGGCGAAGGCGATGGAGTGGACCAGGACGTCGAGCCCGCCCCAGCGCTCCGCGATGGCGGCGAAGACGGCGTCCACCTCCGCTGTCTCGCGCACCTCAAGTGGCAGGAAGATCTCCGCCTCCACCTCCCGTGCCAGCGGCTCGACATGCGGCCGCGCCCGGTCGTTCAGGTAGGTCATCGCGATGTCGGCGCCGGCGCGGCGCATCGCCTGCGCACAGCCCCAGGCGATGGAATGGCGGTTCGCGACCCCGACGATCAGGGCCTTGCGGCCGGTAAGCACCGGCGGCAGGAGCCGGCCGGCCTCCGCGTCCTCGGTCATTGCTGCGCGCCTCCGCCGCCGGCCAGCAGGCGCGCGTGCCGGGCGATCATCAGGTTTTCGTCGGTCGGGATCACATGCGCCGCGACCCGGCTGCCGGGGCGGGTAATGCAACCGGCATGGCGGGCGTTGGCCGCCGCGTCGAGCTCGAGGCCGAGCCAGGCGGAGGTCTCGCAGATCGCCGCGCGCACCGGCGCCGCGTTCTCCCCCACGCCCGCCGTGAAGACGAGGCCGTCAAGGCCGCCGAGAGCCGCAGCAAGATCGCCGATGGCGCGGGCGACGCGGTGGACGAAAACCTCGATCGCGAAGCGCGCGCGCGGATCCTCGCTCGCCAGCAGGTCGCGGAAGTCCGACGAGATGCCCGAAAGGCCGAGCATGCCGGAGCGGCGGTAGATGAAGTCCTGCACCCCGGCGGCATCCATGCCCTCGTGCTGGAGCAGGTAGAGCACGACGCCGGGGTCGAGCGCGCCGCAGCGCGTGCCCATGGGCAGGCCGTCCGCCGCGGAGAAGCCCATGGTGGTGGCGACGCTCCGCCGCTCCTTCATGGCGCAGAGCGAGGCGCCATTGCCGAGATGGGCGACGATCACGCGCCCCTCGGCTATGGCGGGTGCGGCCTCCGGCAGGACGGATGCGATGTACTCGTAGGAGAGGCCATGGAAGCCGTACCGGCACACGCCATTCTCCATCATCGCGTGCGGGATGGCGAAGGCCTGCGCCACCTCCGGCATGGTCCGGTGGAAGGCGGTGTCGAAGCAGGCGACCTGGGGCAGGGTGGGGTTCGCCTCCAGCGCGGCGCGGATCGGCGCCAGGTTGTGCGGCTGGTGCAAGGGGGCGAGCGGGGTCAGCGCCGCCAGCTCCTCGAGCAGCGCGAGGGTCACGCGCTGCGGCGTGGCGTAGCGCGGCCCGCCATGCACCACACGATGGCCGAGCGCCGCGAGGTGCCGGCCGCCGATATGCGCGCGCAGCCAGGGCAGCAGCATCAGCAGCGCCTCGGCCGGGGAGGCGGGCGCGGCAGCGAGGTCCGGCGGCGCGAGCGGCCGTCCCGCGGCGTCGTGCGCCCGGCAGGCCGGCCGAACGCCGATGCCGTCCACCTGGCCGT
>DASQVL010000628.1:0-5639 GCA_035640795.1 Crenalkalicoccus sp.
AACCGGCGCAAGGGTCTACCGAGGAAGTGCGGTGAGGCTTGCCGGCTAGCGCGGGCTCAGTGTGCCACGGGAAAGCGGTAGCCGCGCTGGGGTCCGAGATGCCAAGACGGCCCAAGTTGAGGATGGCGGGCCGAAATCGCCGTGTCAGCTTACGCTACTGCCCCGATCCGGGACGCATCGTCGCGATCTCTAGGGACACCGAGAAGGGCCGCTGGACAGGTTGGCCGAGCGCATTGACTCCGAAGAATGCATTGAACAGCAGAACGCGATCGTGAAGGTGCCACGAGTACATTTCATGCCGTAGCCTGGAAGGATATTTTGCGGGGATGACTTTTGTCTCCGGCTCGCCATACCGCGCCGTGGCCGCTCGCCGCAGTTCCTGCCAATCGGCCTGCTGCAACGTCGCGTCCGCGTACCGAAGCCGCCCGCCGTTGAAGCTGTATATCAGCTGTACGCAAGCGCGCTCGCCTGGGCATTGCTCGGGGCGAGGGCTTGCAATCTCGCAATACGTCTCGCCGCACGTGGCGCCAGGCTGCCGCCCAAGGAACTCTGCCATCGTCAGGCCAAACGGAACCTCGAAGCGAACCGGTGGATCCTGGGCCGACCCGGTCGTCGGTCCGGCAAGAGACCAAACGGTGACGAATACGGCGGCGCACCACGCTCTTTTCACAGCTAGCTTCCTCACTCTCTACTCTGAGGCGAGAACCTACATTAGCCCGAACTCCCGAAGCTGCAACAGTTACGGGATACCGGAACTCGGTTGCTGACGCGGCTGACGCACTTCATGCCTCAAGCTGCGGCGTGGCCCCCGGCCGCTTGGCTCGCCGTACTGGCGGCGGGGCCGCATTTGCGGCCTCGGCCTGCTCCGCAGGCCGCGAACCAAGAAGTCGGCACGACGCTATAATGACGTCGGCGTCAGGCCAGGCCGAGATGGGCGCGCAGCGTGGCGCCTTCGTAGTCCCGCCGGTGCAGGCCGCGGCGCTGCAGCTCCGGCACCACGTGCCGCACGAACTCGGTATAGGTTCCGGGGACGTGGGTCGCCGAGATGACGAAGCCGTCGCAGGCCGGCGCGCTGAACCAGGCCTCCAGCTGGTCCGCCACCTCCTTCGGCCCGCCCACCATGTCCATGCGCGGCCGGCCGCGGCCGGAGACCTCGATGAAGTCGCGCACCGTGGGGTTCGGGCCGGCGACCGCGACCACCCGGTCGCGGATGGCCTGCAGCCCCTGCATGGAGGCCAGCTCCTCCGCCGTGAAGCGCTCCTCCATGCCCTTCGACGCGAAATCGAAGTTCAGCGCCTCGGAGAGCAGGGAGAGGGCGTCGATCTCGAGCGGCAGGCGGGCGATCAGCGCGGCGCGGTCCTCGGCTTCCATGCGCGTCGCGGCGACGATCGGGTTGCAGAGATTGGCGACCTTCACCTGGTCCGGGTCGCGGCCGGCTTCCGCCACCATCGTCTTGAAGGCGGCGTAGTCGCGCGCGCCGGTCGCGATGTCGTGGTGGGAGGCGAAGACGAGCTCCGCCCAGCGGGCCGCGAAGCGCCGGCCGCGGCCGGAGGCGCCGGCCTGGATCAGCACCGGATGCCCCTGGGGCGAGCGCGGCACGGTGAAGGGTCCGCGCGAGTGCAGGAAGCGGCCGCGGTAGTCCAGGCGCCGCACCTTGCTGCCATCGGCGAAACGGCCGGAGGCCTTGTCAAGGATCAGCGCGTCCTCCGCCCAGCTCCGCCAGTGGCCGAGCACCACCTCGACGAACTCGTCGGCGCGGTCGTAGCGCAGGTCGTGCTCCATCACCGCCTCGCGGCCCATATTCGCCGCCTCGCCGTCGTTCAGCGAGGTGACGATGTTCCAGGCGGCGCGGCCATTGCTCATCAGGTCGAGGGTCTGGAAGCAGCGCGCGACGTGGAAGGGCTCGTAATAGGTGGTGGAGGCGGTGGAGCCGAGGCCGAGCCGCGTGGTCGCCGCCGCCATCATGGTCAGCACCACGACCGGGTCGAGCTTCACGCAGCGTATGCCGTGCTCCACCGTATGGGTGTGGTCGCTGCCATAGCGGTCCGGCATGGAGAGCCGGTCGTCGAAGAAGCCGAGATCGAACTTCCCGGCTTCCAGGATCCGGGCGATCTCCTGGTAGTAGTCGGCCGAGAGGAAGTCCGTGCGGCTTTCCGGGTGGCGCCAGGAACTGGCGAGGTTCGTGCAGTTCTGCGCTTGCAGGAAGCCGACCAGGACCATCCGACGCATCCCGCATTCTCCCCCACCGCCGGTATCAGGCGGCTGCGGGGCGCGAGCGTCAACTGTTCAGGGCGAGCGGCCGCCGGGTCGCTGGGTGCGAAGGGCGGAGGGGTTCATCACGCAGCGCGCATGGTCCTGCGCGCAGCTGTCCTGGCAGCCTTCGCTGGGATTGATGTAGCACTGGCGGATGCAGGCCTGTTGCCGGGCGTCGCAGGAGGGCGGGGTGCCGCCGGCCTGGGTCTGCGCGCCGGCCGGCGCGACGAGGGCGACGGGCAGGGCGGCGAGGAGGAGGAGGGCAGTTCGGCGCATCGGCATTCCCCCGGGCGATCGCGGGGCAGCGTCGCGCGGGGCGATGGGGCGGGCGAATCACGGCTGCACGAAGCCCGTTGCTCTCCCGCCTCTGTGGCCGAGGCACAGCGCGGCGCGCCTTCCCCAGCCCGAGGCCTGCGGCGCCCCCGGTCAGCCGGCCTCGGCCAAAGGCCTTTGGCGCACTGCGGCAGCCGCCCCACCCGGTCCAGAGTCGGTTTCCCAGTCCGGCCGAAAGGGCCGTTTCCCCGTCGCGGCCAGGGTCCGAAGCGGGCCGCGCGCAGCCGCGGTCCAGGGCGCGCCCTAATCCCCGTCCTCCTCCTCGATCGCCCGCCGCAGCTCTTCCGTGCTCAGCACAAGCACGCGCCGCGCATCCAGGATTTGCGGCGCCGCGTCCTGCAGCGCCTCCCACCGCGCCTCCAGCGCATCCAGCGCGGCGTCCAGCGTCTCGAAGCGCTCCGTCTCCGCGGCCTTTCCCCCCGCCCGCCAGCGCAGATAGACCGGTCCCTGGTCGCTCATCTTCCATGCCCCTCCGAAACCACGGCGCAGCGTCCTAGCATCCCCGGCGGGCGCGCGGAGTCGAGAGGGGGCGGTCCGTGGACAAGTTCGTGGCGCTCGGCGTCTTCGTCCGTGTCGTGGAGCATGGCGGCTTCACCGCCGCCGCCCGCAAGCTCGGCCTCAGCGCCTCCGCCGTCACCAAGACCGTCGCGCGGCTGGAGGACGAGCTCGGCACGCAGCTCTTCAACCGCACCACGCGGCGCCTGCGGCCGACCGATTACGGTCAGGAATTCTACGAGCGCTGCGTCGGAATCCTGGCCGATCTCGAGGATGCGGAGACCAATCTCCGCCGCGGCAGCGCCGTCTCCCGCGGGCGCATCCGCGCCGTCGTCCCCTTCTCCTTCGGCCGCGTCACCCTGGTGCCGGAGCTGCCGCGCTTCTTCGAGCGCTACCCGGATATCGCGCTTGACCTCTCCTTCAGCGACATGGCGGTGGACCTGATCTCGGAGGGCTACGACGTCGCCGTGCGCACCGGGCAGATCGGCGATTCGCGCTTCACCACGCGGCTGCTGACGCGCGGGCCGCAGATCACCTTCGCCGCGCCCAGCTACCTGGCGCGCCGCGGCGTGCCGGCCAGGCCGGAGGACCTGCAGCGCCACAACTGCATCGTCGGCCGCTTCGGGCCCGAATGGTCCTTCCGCGCGCCGGATGGCAGCCCGCGGACGGTGCGCGTCGGCGGCAATGCGGTGATCAACAGCGGCGACGCGCTGCGGGAGGCGGCGGTCGCCGGCCTCGGCATTGCCCAGGGGACCTGGTGGCTGGTGCGGAAGGACCTGGAATCGGGCGCGCTGCGCTCGCTGCTCGAGGACTGGATCCCGGAGGGCAACCCGGTTTCCGTCCTCTATCCCCCGCAGCGCCACCTGCCGGCGAAGCTGCGGGCCTTCATCGATTTCCTGGTGGAGATCACCCGGACCGGGTGATGCCCGCCTATTCGGCGGCGGCCACCTGCGGCAGGGCGAAGGCCGGCATCACCTCGGCCGCGAAGGCGCGCAGCCCGGCGATGCTGGCATTCGGATCGACCAGCAGGATGTGCTCCGCGCCCACCGCCCGCAGCGTGCGCAGCCGCGCGACGATCTCCCCGGGCAGGCCGAGCAGCGGCGCGTCGTCCTGCTCCACCCGCTCGGCGCGCTTGCCATGGGCGAGGTCGCCGATCACGCCGAGGATGCGCTTCCGCGTTTCGTAGGCCGCCTGGCGCTCCTCCTCCGAGTGGATCATCTGCAGGGCGCGCGTCACGCCGACCATGCCCGGGTCGTAGGCGCGGCCCACGCGCTCGCACTCCTCCCGGAACAGCGCGATGCGCTCGCCGATCTGCGCAATGGAGGCAAGCTGGTCGAGCAGCAGGTTGAAGCCCTCCCGCGCGGCGCGGCGGATGCTGTCCGGGCTGCCGGCGGCGAGCCACATCGGCGGGTGGGGGCGCTGCACCGGGGTGGGCTCCACCACCACCTTCTCGTAGTGCCAGCGCTTGCCGTGATGGCTGAACCGGTCCTCGCTGGTCCAGGCCTTGCGGATGACCTCGATGGCCTCGTCGAAGCGCTCGGTCGCCTCGGCCTGCGGGATGCAGAAGCCGGCGAACTCGCTCGCGCGATAGCCCTTGCCCACGCCGAAATCGAGCCGGCCGCCGGAAAGCAGGTCGAGGGTTGCCGCCTGCTCGGCCACCAGCACCGGGTTGTGCCAGGGCAGCACCACCACCGCCGTGCCGAGGCGGATGCGGGAGGTCCTGGCGGCCAGGTAGGCGAGCAGCGTCATCGAGGCCGAGACCTGGCCCTGGCCGGTGAAGTGGTGCTCCACCATGAACAGGCTGCGGTAGCCGAGGCGCTCGGCCTCCACGACGTAATCGATGAAGTCCTGGTAGCCGTGGCTGTCGCCGAGGCCGGGGCCGCGCTTGGTGCGGGCGCCGCCGAAGAGACCGAACCGCATCTCGCCCTCCGCTTGCTTCCTGTGGGGATGGTGGCGCGGCCCAGGCGGAACACAAGGCCGTAATCGTCCATTCTCCCGTGCGGGTCTGTCCGAAATCCGGTCCGGCGGGGACGGATTTCCCTCCGGAACGGCGCGGCGGGGCGCGGATTTCGGACAGAATGGAAAGGCAGATCGGCGGAATCGTCCTCTCTCGCCGGGCCTCGATCTCCCCCATCCTTCCCGGCATCGCATCCGGCGGGCAGGATGGGCGGCAGGCGGGCGGCAAGCCCGCGGCCGGGGGGAGGAGGACGGGCCGGGCGGATGGACCCGATGATCACATTGCTGCTGAACGCCGTGGTTTCCGGTGTGCTGCTGGGCGGCTTCTACGCGGCGGTTGCCGTCGGCGTGGCCATCTCCTTCGGCATGCTGGACATCCCCAACCTGGCCCACCCCGCTTTCGTGGTGATGGGCGCCTTCGCCGCCTGGGTGCTGAACGAGGGGCTCGGACTGGACCCGATCCTGGCGGGGGTGCTGGTCGCACCGCTGTTCTGCGCGCTCGGCGGCGCGCTGTACGAGGCCTACCACGCCTGTTTCGAGAGCCGGGGCGAAAGCCCGCTGCAGGGCCTCGCCTTCTTCTTCGGCGTGCTCTTCATCACGGA
>DASQVL010000629.1:0-2813 GCA_035640795.1 Crenalkalicoccus sp.
GAGGCCGCCGAGGAGCTGCTGCACCTGGCCCGGCGGGCGAAAGACCCGGCGGGCGAGCTGGTCGGCCATCGCAACCTCGGGGCCAGCTTGCTCCACCTCGGAGAGCTATCCTCGGCTTGCGAGCATCTGGAGCGTGGCGCCCGGCGATTACGATGAGCGGTCGGCGACAATTAGGATGAGCGCTGTGCGGCGCGGCGGAGGGTGGGCGTAGCCCCGCCCGGAGCCGTGCCGCACAGCGTGCCTGCTTGCGGGTGCGTGTCAGGCTGCTGCCCGTCCCAGGGTCATGGGGAGGGGTGGTGCCCGGCAGACACGTCACGGATCGACAGGTGAGGCTCTACATGGACATGCGCCGGACCACTCCCCAGACCGTTGCCGCGGCCCGCGCGGGTATGTCGGTCGCCACCGCGCGTCGGATCGAGCGCGATCCACGGCCGGCTTCGCAGCGGCGCGAGCCACGGCATTGGCGCACGCGGGAGGACCCGCTGGCGCTGGTGTGGGACAGCTTCATCGTCCCGCTGCTGCAGGCGGCGCCGGGGCTCAAGCCGGTGACGGTCATGCAGGAGCTGGAGCGCGCCTTTCCCGGCGCCTACAGCGAGCGGATCCGCCGCACCCTGGAGCGCCGCATGCGTGACTGGCGCGCCGTTCACGGCCCCGAGCGGGAGGTGATGTTCCCCCAGACCCACGCCCCGGGGCGGCTCGGCCTGTCTGATTTCACCGATGCGTCCGACCTCGCTGTCGTGGTCGCGGGCGAGCGGCTGGCGCATCGGCTCTATCATTTCGCGCTCGCCTTTTCGGGCTTCGAGCATGCCGAGGTGGTGCTTGGTGGCGAGAGCTTCACCGCTCTGGCCACCGGCCTGCAGAACGCGCTTGCCACCGTCGGCGGCGCGCCGGTCGAGCACCGCACCGACAGTCTGTCGGCCGCCTTCCGCAACCTCGCCGCCGACGCCGCCGAGGACATCACCCGGCGCTACGCCGCGCTCTGCGGCCATTACGGCATGATCGCCTCGCGCAACAACCGCGGCGTCGCCCACGAGAATGGCGCGATCGAGAGCCGGCACGCCCACATCAAGTCCCGCCTCGAGCAAGCGCTGCTGCTGCGCGGCAGCCGGGCGTTCCACAGCCTCGACGCCTACCAGGCCTTCGTCGCCGAGGTTATCGCCGACCACAATGCCCGGCGCCGGCGCGACGTCGAACTCGAGCGCGCGGCGCTGCGCGCCTTGCCGCCCCGGCGGGCGCCCGATTATGTGGACGCCAGCGTGCTGGTCACCACCAGCGGTGGCTTCACCTTCCGCCGGGTCTTCTACACCGTGCCCTCCCGCCTGGTTGGGCGGCGCCTGCGGCTGCGCGTGCATGAGGACCGGCTCGAGGCCTATCTCGGCGGCACCTACCTGCTCACCCTGCCGCGCGGCCGCGCGAGCGCAGAGGGGCGACGCGGCCATGTCATCGACTACCGCCATGTGCTGCACGCGCTCCGTGCCAAGCCGGGTGCCCTCGTCGGCCTCTCCTACCGCGACGCGCTCTGGCCACGACCGGCATTCGCCCGGACCTGGAACGCACTGATCGTTCGCCGTCCCGAGCGACAGGCCTGCCGCACCATGGTCGGCCTTCTCGTCCTGGCCCATGAGAGCGGCTGCGAGGCCGAACTCGCCGCCGCCCTCGATAGCCTGCTCGATGCCGGGCGCCTGCCCGACCTCGATGAATTGCGCCATCGCTTCGCCGCCCCAAGCCCGGCCGCGCCGCCATCGGTGCGGGTCGTCTTGCCGCCGCCGCAGTCATATGACGCCCTCCTGCCGGAGTTGGTCCGATGAGCCGCATCACCGTCGATACCGCCCGGTTACCGGTGCTGCTGAACGAGCTCCGCCTGCCTACGTTCGGCAGGCTCTGGCCAGGCATCGCCGAGACCGCCGATGCCGAGAGCTGGCCCGCCGCCCGCTTCCTGGCCACGCTCGCCGAGCACGAGATGGCCGAGCGCCAGCAGCGCCGCATCGCCCGCCACGCCCAGGCCGCCCATCTGCCGCCCGGCAAGACCTTCGACAGCTTCGATTTTGCCGCGGTGCCGGTCGTCGGCAAAGCGCGGTTCCTCGCTCTGGCCGAGGGCGATAGCTGGATCGAGGCGGGCCGCAACATCCTGCTGTTCGGCCCGCCCGGTACCGGCAAGAGTCATCTCGCCGCAGCTCTCGGCTATGCCTTGGTCGACAATGGCTTCCGCGTTCTGTTCGCCCGCACCACCGACCTGGTCCAACGTCTACAAGCCGCCCGCCAAGATCTTGTATTGGCAGGCGCCATCGAGAAGCTCGACAAGTATCATCTGCTCATCCTCGACGACCTCTCCTACGTCCAGAAGAGCCAAGCGGAGACATCCGTCCTGTTCGAGCTGATCGCTGCCCGATACGAGCGCCGGTCCCTGCTGATCACCGCCAACCAGCCTTTCGGCGCCTGGGAGAGCGTTTTTCCAGACAAGGCCATGACCGTCGCCGCCATCGATCGCCTGGTCCACCACGCCGCAATCATCGAGATGAACGTCGAGAGCTACCGCCGCCGTGCCGCACTCGGGCGTGGCACGGCCGTCGTGGGCGCCGAGGGCCAGGACAGCACCGCCGCGTAATCGACGCGCAGCGTCAACTACAACCCCATCTTGTCGCCGCGCCACAACGGCACCAATCTCAACCACGCACTCGCGGCGCGCTCATCATAGTTGACGCCAAGCGCTCACCATAATCGTCGCGCTACACCAGGCGATCTCGGGCAAGAGCATCACGCTGAGCCACCGCAGTCCGCTGGCTTTGACGAAGTGGCCGTGCGAGGAACGGACG
>DASQVL010000630.1:0-2009 GCA_035640795.1 Crenalkalicoccus sp.
CACCTGCGCGGCGGCAGCGTGCAGGTGGACGGCGGCAGCGATGTCAGCGCCGATAATTTCGGCACGGGCGCGGGCGGCGTGCTTGCCGTGCGGGGCGAATCCGGCGTCACGCTGCGCAACGCCGTGCTGCACGCCGCAGCCCGCGGGCGCGGCGCCGGCGCCACGCTGGAGGTGACGACCGGCCCGGGCGGCGCCGTGCTGCTCGACAATGCCGAGGCCTCGGCGAACAGCATGGGCGCCGGGCCGGGCGGTGCCGTCCGGATCGCGGCGGACAGCCTCACCCTGGTGAATGCCGGGGCGGTTCGCGCCCTCGCCCTCGGCGCGGGGAGGGGCGGCAGCATCGTGGTGGACCTGACCGGGCCGCTGCTGGTGGACGGCACCGGGGGCGGGCCCGGCGCGACGCAGATCTCCGCCTCCACCGTGCTCAACTCCAGCGGCGATGCCGGGCCGGTCACCGTCACCGCCCAGGACATCACCGTGCTGAACAACGGCCAGATCGCCAGCTCCTCGGTCGGGCGCGGCGTGGGCGGTGACATCAGCGTGACGGCACGCGGCACGATCACCCTCTCCGGCCTCACCGGCCAGCGGGCCATCGCCGGCGCCACGCTCTCCGGCACCGGCACCGGCCTCACCGGCATCGTCGCCCTCGGCGCGCGCTTCGGCGCCGGCGGCCCCGGGCGCATCACGGTGCAGTCGGGCAACCTCACCATCGGCCCCTTCGCCGGCATCTCCGCCACCTCGCAGAGCGGGACGACAAGCTCGGGCGGCGTCGTCGTGCGGGTGGATGGGCGGCTGCTGATGGACTCGACCCAGTTCGGCACGGCGAACATCGACCTCTCGGCGCGCATCGCCGCGGCCTCGCGCGTCTCGGCGACGGCCGATGCCGGCAGCGTGCTGGTCGAGGCCGGCGAGATCACGATGCTGAACAACAGCTCGATCCTGAGCACGACCACCGGCTCGGGCCAGGGCGGCAGCATCCGGGTCATCTCGCATGGCGGGCTGACCATGGCGGCGCCGGCGGGGGGCGAGGCGCCGGCGATCACCGCCCGGGCCTCGCAGGACAGCACCGGCGACGCCGGCAACATCGTGGTGCAGAGCGCGGGTCCGCTGACGCTCTCCGGCAGCGGCACGAACATCATCGCCAGCACCGCCGGCACCGGGAATGCGGGCTCCGTCAGCCTCTCGGCGCCGCAGATCTCCGTGCTGCAGGGCGCCTCGGTCGCCAGCGAGGTGCGGTCGGGCGGCAGCGGCAGCGGCGGCACGATCACCATCGCAACTCCCGGCGCGCTGCTGGTGGATGGCAGCGGCTCGAACACCTCGAGCCGCATCAGCACCTCGGCGATCGGCACGACCGCGGGGCCGGCCGGATCCCTCACCATCACCGCCGGCAGCGTCACCGTGCAGAATGATGGCGCGATCATCGGGCGGAGCAACGGCATCGGCGGCGGCGGAGCGGTCGCCCTCAACGTCGCCGGCGACGTGCTGGTGCAGGGCGCGGGCTCGGTCATCGGCAGCCAGGCGAATGGCAGCGGCGATGCGGGCGGCATCACCATCGCCGCGCAGAACCTCCGCATCACCGATGGCGGCGCGATCTCGACCGCGGCCAGGGCCTCCAATGGCGGCAATATCCGGATCGCGGCGCGCGACCTCGTCTATCTGCGCCAGGGCTCGTTGACCACCAGCGTGCAAGGCGCGCAGGGCACCGGCGGCAACATCGACCTCTCCGCCCGCGCCCTGATCCTGGATGGCAGCCAGATCCAGGCGAACGCGGTCGGCGGCAATGGCGGCAACATCCTGATCGCCACCGGCCTGATCATCCGCTCGCCGGACAGCAGCATCACGGCGAGCTCGCAATTCGGCGCGCCGGGCGCCATCACCTTCACCGGGCCGCAGCTGAACCTGAACGCCAGCCTGGTCGTGCTCGCGGGGCAGCTGCGCGCGGCGGCAGCGCTGCTGCGCACCAGCTGCGCCGGGCGCTCGGCCGCGCCGCGGTCGAGCCTCGCCCTCGG
>DASQVL010000631.1:0-2090 GCA_035640795.1 Crenalkalicoccus sp.
CTGCCGGCGCTGTGGCGCCAGGGAGCGCTGGCCGCGGTCCCCCACCTGCTCTATCCTTCCGCAGACGAATGCGCTGCGTACCGCCTCGCCTTCCAGCCCGTCGGCGGACCCGTCTCGGTCCTTGCCGGATGGCGGGCGTCGCCCGCAGCCATTCAAGGCTGAGGGATTCGTCCCCATCTGACGATGTGGCGGCAGGCGGGCCGAGGCCCGGGTGCCGATTGCGGCAACGGGATACGCATACGTGAACAATTTCGGCCGGAACCTCGCGCTCTGGGTGATCGTCGCGCTGCTGCTGGTGGCGCTGTTCAACCTGTTCCAGCCGAGCGGATCGAGCCAGCGCGGCGCCCAGCAGGTCGCCTACAGCGACTTCCTGAACGAGGTGGGCGCCGGCCATGTCCGCGACGTCGTCATCCAGGGCCGCACCGTTTCGGGCCAGCTGAATGATGGCCGCACCTTCCAGACCTACACGCCCGAAGACCCGGCCCTCGTCCAGCGGCTGACCGAGAAGGGCGTGCGCGTCGTCGCGCGCCCGGAAGAGTCGGACGTGAATCCGCTCTTCCATTACCTGCTCTCCTGGTTCCCGATGCTGCTGCTGATCGGCGTCTGGGTGTTCTTCATGCGCCAGATGCAGTCGGGTGGCGGCCGGGCCATGGGCTTCGGCAAGTCCCGCGCCCGGCTGCTGACCGAGAAGCAGGGCCGCGTCACCTTCGACGACGTGGCGGGGATCGACGAGGCGAAGAGCGAGCTCGAGGAGATCGTCGACTTCCTGCGCGACCCGCAGAAGTTCCAGCGTCTCGGCGGGAAGATCCCGAAGGGCGTGCTGCTGGTGGGTCCGCCCGGCACCGGCAAGACGTTGCTGGCGCGCGCCATCGCCGGCGAGGCGAACGTGCCCTTCTTCACCATCTCGGGCTCCGACTTCGTCGAGATGTTCGTGGGCGTGGGCGCGTCCCGCGTGCGCGACATGTTTGAGCAGGGCAAGAAGAACGCCCCCTGCATCATCTTCATCGACGAGATCGATGCGGTCGGCCGGCATCGCGGCGCGGGCCTCGGTGGTGGCAATGACGAGCGCGAGCAGACGCTGAACCAGATGCTCGTCGAGATGGACGGCTTCGAGGCGAATGAGGGCGTCATCCTCATCGCCGCCACCAACCGTCCGGACGTGCTCGACCCCGCCCTGCTGCGCCCCGGCCGCTTCGACCGCCAGGTCGTGGTGCCGAACCCGGACGTGCAGGGGCGGGAGAAGATCCTCCGCGTGCACATGCGGAAGGTTCCGCTGGCCTCGGACGTCGATCCGAAGGTGATCGCGCGCGGCACGCCGGGCTTCTCGGGCGCCGACCTGGCGAACCTGGTGAACGAGGCGGCGCTGCTCGCCGCGCGTACCGGCCGCCGCACCGTCGGCATGCACGAGTTCGAGCAGGCCAAGGACAAGGTGCTGATGGGCACCGAGCGCCGCAGCCTCGTCATGTCCGAGGACGAGAAGCGCATGACCGCCTATCACGAGGCGGGCCATGCGCTCTGCGCGCTGCACCTGCCGGAATGCGACCCGGTGCACAAGGCGACGATCATCCCGCGCGGTCGGGCGCTCGGCCTGGTGATGAGCCTGCCGGAGGGCGACCGCTACTCCAAGCACAAGTCGAAGCTGCTCTCCGAGCTTGCCATGGCGATGGGCGGGCGCGTGGCGGAGGAGCTGATCTTCGGCGCCGACAAGGTCTCCAACGGCGCTGCCGGCGACATCAAGATGGCGACCGACCAGGCGCGGCGGATGGTCACCGAATGGGGCATGTCCGACACGCTCGGCATGATCGCCTATGGCGAGAACAGCCAGGAGGTCTTCCTGGGCCACTCCGTGACCCAATCGAAGAACCTCTCGGAGGAGACGGCGCGGCAGATCGATGGCGAGATCCGCCGCATCATCGACGAGGAGGTGAAGCGCCTGGTCACCGCCGGCGAGGTGGAGGCCCGCCGGATCCTCACCGAGAAGATGGAAGAGCTGCACACGCTCGCCAAGGCGCTGCTCGAGTACGAGACCCTGACCGGCGACGAGATCGTCAACGCGCTGAAGGGCGTGCCCCCGGTGCGCGATGAGCCCG
>DASQVL010000632.1:0-2075 GCA_035640795.1 Crenalkalicoccus sp.
GCCCTGGCTGAAGTCCGACACCCCGCCGCCGCCGGATTCCGAGCGGCTGCAGAGCAAGGCGGAGCGCGCCAGGCTCGACGGGCTGTGGGAGTGCATCCTCTGCTTCTGCTGCTCCACCGCCTGCCCCTCCTACTGGTGGAATGGCGACCGCTATCTCGGCCCCGCGGTGCTGCTGCAGGCCTATCGCTGGATCGCCGACAGCCGCGACGAGGCGACGGGCGAGCGGCTCGACAATCTCGAGGACCCGTTCCGGCTCTATCGCTGCCACACCATCATGAACTGCGCGCGGACCTGCCCGAAGGGCCTGAACCCGGCGGCCGCGATCGGCAGGATCCGGCAGCTCATGATCGAGCGGCAGGTCTGATAGCGCCCTGCATAGATCCTGACGTGCGGCCTGCGAAGCAGGCTGAGGTGCCCATCGACGTCGCTCTGCGACGCCGATGGGGTCCCGGATGCGGCGCGGGCGCTTGAGGGCAGTTGAGACGTCAATCGCAACTGCGCCTGTTATGAGGGGCCCGCCCGCCCGGCCTCACAGCATCTGCAGCGGCCGCTTGCGCCGCGGCGGCGGGAAGGCGGCGTCCAGCGTCTCCAGATCCTGCTCCATCAGGCGCAGTCTCCGCGCCTCCGCATTCTCCTGCACATGGGCGGGTGTCCCGGCCTTGGGGATGCTGATCACGCCGGGGGCCCGCAGCGTCCAGGCGATGGCCACCTGGGCGGGCGTCGCGTCATGCCGCGCCGCCACCTCGAGCACCGCGCGGTGGCGCAAAAGCCCGCCCTGGCCGATCGGCGAGTAGGCCATGATCGGCATGCCGCGGCGGCGACAGAAGGGCAGCAGGTCGAACTCGATGCCGCGCGCCTCCAGGTTGTAGAGCACCTGGTCGGTCATGCACTCCTGGAGCGCCGGACCCAGCTCCTCCAGGTCGTCCACGTCCAGGTTGGACACCCCCCAGCGCCGGATCAGCCCCGCCGACCGCAGCCGCTCGAACCCCTCCACCGTATCGGCGAGCGGGATGCTGCCACGCCAGTGCAGGAGGTAGAGATCGAGCGTCTCCACGCGAAGCCGCCGCAGGCTGCCCTCGCAGGCCGCGCGCAACCGGGCCCCGCCGGCATTGTGCGGGTAGACCTTGGAGACGAGGAAGACCTCGTCCCGCCGGCCGGCGATCGCCTCCCCCACCAGCTCCTCGGCGCGGCCCTCGCCGTACATCTCCGCCGTGTCGATCAGCGTCAGCCCGAGATCGAGGCCGAGGCGGAGCGCCGCGAGCTCCTCCGCCCGCCGCGCGGCGCGCTCGCCCATGTGCCAGGTGCCCTGGCCGAGCGCGGGCACCTCCGTCCCGTCCGGCAGCCGAACCGTCGCCATCTCGCTTTCTCCTTCGCCCGGTGTGTGAACTTGGGTGTATGAACGTGGGTGCATGAACGTGCCGATGCGCCGCCCGGCAATCCTGTTGCCGCTGCTCCTGCTGCTCGCCACCCCCGCTGCCGGGGAGGAGTCGCGCATCGGCAGCTGGCGCCTGGCATGCGCGACCGACAGCATGACCGACCGCACCGCCTGCCGGCTGGTCGCCGACCGGCCAGTGGAGCCGAGCACGCCCGGCCGGCCGGCCCTCGCCCTCGAGATCATCGCACGGGAGGGGCGGCTGGTGCCCGCCGTCACGCTGCGGGAACTGTCCTGGGAGGGCGCGCTGCGCGGCCTGCTCGCCCTGGACGGAACGGCGCAGCTGCGCTTTCCGCCCAACCCGCTCTTCGAGATGCCCTGCGACCTCGAGGGCCGCTCGCTGGTCTGCGCGCCGCGGGGTGCGGATCTTGATCGCGCGGAGCGTGAGCTGGCCGAGGCGCCGCGCGTCCTGGTCCGCGTGGTCGGCCTGGGCGGGGAGAGTGCCACGGCCGAGCCGGCCGAGCTCCGCCTCTCCGGCACGAAGGAGGCGATGGCCCGGCTTCGGCAGGAGGCGCCGCCCGGCGCCGCCGCGCCGGCCCGGCCCGGGCTCGATGGCCCGCAGCTGCTGCAGCGTCTGCTCCGGCTGTTCGGCAGTTGACCGGACACCGCGCCGGGTCTGGTCGGGCGAGCTGTTGGGGGGGGG
>DASQVL010000633.1:0-3994 GCA_035640795.1 Crenalkalicoccus sp.
CTACCAGGCCATGCCGGCCGAGGGCTACACGCGGATGTTCGAGCGCATGCTGGCGCACCCGAACATCACGGTGCGCACGGGCGTGGACTGGCGGATGGCGCGCTTCGAGGTGCCGCATCGGCGCGTCATCTGGACCGGACCGGTGGACGAGTTCTTCGGCTTCCGCTTCGGCAGGCTGCCCTACCGAAGCCTGCGCTTCGAGCACCGCACGCTGGAGCAGGAGCGCTTCCAGCCGGTCGGCACCGTCAACTACCCGTCCGAGGAGGTGCCCTACACCCGGATCAGCGAGTACAAGCACCTGACCGGGCAGACGCATTCCTGCACCAGCATCACGGCGGAGTACCCCTCGGCCGAGGGCGACCCCTACTACCCGATCCCCCGATCGGAGAACCACGTACTCTACAAGCGCTACGAGGCGCTGGCGGATGCAACGGAGGATGTGTGGTTCGTCGGCCGGCTGGCGACCTACCGCTACTACAACATGGACCAGATCGTCGGGCAGGCGCTGGCGACCTTCCAGCGGATCGAGGCGGTGGTGCCGCCGCGGGCGGCGAATGACGAGGTGCCCGTGCAAATGGTGGCGGGAGAGTAGGCTTGCCCGGGCGGAGCGGGGATACCGCCTCCCCCGGTCCCCGGTCGCGGCGCCGGGGAGAATCGCAGCGCGAGGGTATCCGATGCCTGGTGACATGCCGCCCGGGTCGTGGGGCGCCGTCGCGGCACTCTGCGCCATGCTGGCGCTGCTGTCGCCCGGAGCTTCGGCCCAGCAGGTGACGGCACCGGTCGAGGAGTACCTCGCCCAGTCCGTCTGCCTCGGCCCCGGTGGCGCGGTGCTGCCCGGTGTCCTGCCCTTCGAGCCGGCCTGCACGAAGCGCCGCGCGCTCCGCGCCGGCGAGGCGCTGCCCTACAGCAAGCATGATTGGCCCGACCAGCGCACCGCCGCCAGGCTGCCGCAGGGCTACCAGGCGAGCGACTCCTTCTGGGGCACCCTGCTCGGCGAGCAGGCGGCGATCGTGACGCTGGATTTCGGGGCCGGACAGGGGCGCGGCTTCGGCAGTTTCGAGCCGGGCGATGGCGGCGTCGCCATCCTGGACCGCCGGGGCCGGGTGTCCGGGGCGATGACCCAGGACGCCTCGGGCGTGCAGTGGTTCGTCTCGCCCGCCTGCCGGGAGGCGCGGCTCGCGCCCGGCTGGCTCTATGCCGAGCCGCCGCTGTCGGAGGCCTGGCGGCAGGACGTGGCGATGCTCCTCACGGCGAAGCGGCCGGAGGATTGCCCGAGGGCCTTCGTTCCCTCGCTCACCCGGTGGCGGCTCGCCCGCATCGCCCTGCCCTGGCGGGAGGCGGCGAGCGGCGAGGCCCGCAGCGTGCCCGCCGACATCCTCGTCTCCGAGCATTACGGTCACATGCCCGGGGCGCGGCCGAGCATCGCGACCGCCGCGCATCTCGAACGCACGGTCTTCGCCCGCGGCCTTGGCGTCATCCGCTGGGAGCGGTGGGAGAACCCGGAGCGCAGCACGCAGAAGGACATCCCCCAGCGCGCGGCGATCATCAGCGATTCGAGCCGCTGCCCGGCGGAAGACCTTTCCGTCGCGCCCGGGACGCAGTGGCGGCTGGTGGATTGCCGGCTCTGGACGAATTTCGTGCGCGCCGCGCCGGGGGCACCGCTGCAGGCGCTGCCCTGGCCGCCGCAAACCCTGCGCTGAGCGCGGCGAGCGCCGCCGGAGCCTGGGGTCCGCGCCGGCGCTCGCCTACGGCGCGACGCCGGGAACGGCGAAGTTGCGATACTTCGCGTAGCGCTCTCCGATCTTCCGGACCTCCTGGTACTCGGGCGAATTGAACCAGCCCATGAGTTGCTCCATGCTGTCCCAGGCATAGATGGCCACGCGGGACTTCGGCGGCTCGCCGACCATCGCGGTCGGGCTGCCACCGGCAATGGCGCGGCCGCCATGCTGACGGATCAGCGCCTGGGCGCGCGGCAGGTAGTCGCGCCGGTAGCCCTCCGGGTCGGAGATCTCGATCTCCCCCACAAGATAGACGGGCGGCCTGGCTTGTGCGTGCAGCCCCTGGACGGCGGTGCCGCCGATCATGCTCCCGGCGAGCAGGGAGAGGGCGGCGAGGGTGCGTGCCTTCATCCGTTCGTTTCCTCCCATGGCAGACGCGCCGCGCGGGCGCGGGCAAGGCGCCCCCGGGCGGGACGGATGCTACGCCCGTTCTTCCCCCGGCTCGACGCGAAACCTGCCGGGGTCCCGTCGGCCCGGGGCGCCGAACCTGCCCGTCAAAAGTGGAGTTGGGTTCGATATCCCGACCACCTCCACGGTCCTGCTCTCGCCGGTGCCGGCTGGAGCAGTAAGGCGACAGCTCTATTCCGCCGCGTAGGCCATGCCCGGCCCCGCCTGCAGGCCCGCCGCCGGGATCGGATCCCGCACGATCAACAGGTAGGCGATGGCGCAGACCAGCGCGATTGCGGCGCCCAGCAGCAGCGCGGGGGCGAAGCTGCCGCTCGCCTGCACGATGAAGCCGGTGGCGGCCGGCGCCAGGGCGCCACCCAGATAGCCGCCGGAATTCTGTATCGCGCCGAGCGAGGCCGTGCAGTTCGCCGGCGCCGCGACCGAGGCCATCGCCCAGGCCGTCGCGGTGGAGACGTAGGAGAAGAACATCGCTGCCGAGATGCAGGCGATCGCCGCCGCATTGCTCGGCACCAGCGCCGCGATCGCGGTGAAGGCCGCGGTCGCCGCCAGCGCGCCTGCCATCGGCCACTTGCGGCTGTTCATCGGCGAGATGCCGCGATGCATCAGCGCATCCGCGAGCCGGCCGCCCACCAGGCTGCCCACCACGCCGAAGACGAAGGGGATGGCGGCGAAGACGCCCGTCTGGGCGATCGACATGTGCCGCTCCATCTCCAGGTATCCCGGCAGCCAGGCGCCATAGATCCAGAGGATGTAGATCGAGCCGAAGAAGCCGATCAGCATCCCCCAGGTGGTGCGGTAGGCGAAGAGCCGCCGCCATTCCAGCCAGGTGAGGTGGCCCGTCGTCGTCGCCACGTCGCCTTCCGCCAGGTGCCGGCGCTCCTCCGGCGTCAGCGCGACCTCGCCCGGGTTGCGGTAGGCGATCCAGGCCAGCAGCGCGACCGCGATGCCGCCCACGCCCATCAGCAGGAACATCGCCCGCCAGCCGAGACTGAGCATCAGGAAGGTCAACAGCGGGACGGAGATGGCGCTGCCGAGCGTCGAGGAGCAGTTCCAGATGCCGGTCGCCGTGCCGCGGTCGCCCGGGTTGAACCAGTCGCGGCTGACCCGGGCCGCGGTCGGGAATTGCGGCGCCTCCCCCAGGCCCAGCACCATGCGCGCCGCGAAGAACTGGCCGAAGCTGTTGACCAGCCCGCCGGCCGCCTGGGCGAGCGACCAGAGGCCGAGCCCGCCCGCCAGCATCACCCGCGGCCCGAGCCGGTCCACCAGCGCGCCGGCCGGCAGTTGCGCCACCGCATAGGCCCAGAGGAAGGCCGAGAGCAGCAGCCCCATATCGGCGACCGAGAGGCCGAGTTCTTCCCGGATCAGCGGGTTGGCGACGGCGAGCGTGGCGCGATCCACGTAGTTCACCACGCCGGCGGTCACCAGCAGCGCCAGTGCCAGCCACTGGATGCGCCGGATACGCGGTGTCTTGCCTGCCTCGGCCATGGGCGTCCCTCCCGAACCGGTTATCCCGGGGCGGAGGTGGACAACGCCCGCATGCGGAGCCGGGTTCGCCGGAGCGGCTTCCGCTCGGCTGCGCTCGCGGCAACCGCTCCCTCCCCTTTGTTGGTGGAGCAGATTGATCGCATGTCCCGCGGCGAACCGCGCACACTTCGCCTGGAAATGCTCTAAGCCACCTCGCGCTGCGCCTGGCGCAGGTCGGCCAGGAAGCGGGCGTACTCGCGCGCCTTGCTCTCCGGGTCCGGCAGGCGCAGCAGGTAGGAGGGATGCACGGTCGGCAGCATCGGCAGCCCCTCCGGCGTCCGCAT
>DASQVL010000634.1:0-5332 GCA_035640795.1 Crenalkalicoccus sp.
CGCTGGCTGCGCGCGCTCGGCCAGTCCACGGCGGTGCAGCGCGCGGGCGGGGCCAAGGCGGCGATCGCCGCCGCGGGCGGCCAGGCGCTGGCGCCGCTCTGCCGCGGCATCGAGGGGCGCTTCCCCTTCCGCCGCGACGCCGCGCAGGACCTGCCGGTGGACGACTTCTCCCGCCTGTTCGGGCCGGGCGGCGCGCTCGACCTGTTCTTCGCGCAATGGGTCAAGCCCTATGTGGACACCACGCAGAAGCCCTGGCGGCTGATCGCGGCGGAGGGTCTGCAGCCGCCGGTGACCCCCGGCGACGTGCTGCAGTTCCAGCGTGCCCAGGCCATCCGCGACGCCTTCTTCCCGGGCGGCCTGCTGATGGGTGGGCTGCGCTTCGAGATCCTCGCCCAGGGCATGGACCCGAACGCGCAGGGCGCGATCCTGGAGGTGGAGGGCACGCGGAACGAGATCCCGCGCGGCGGCGCGGCGCGGCCTGTCCCGCTCTCCTGGCCGACGCGCGGCAACCTGACCCTCTCCTTCGAGCCGGCCTCCTCCGCCGGCCCCCTCACCCTCGACGGCGGCTGGGCGGCGTTCAAGCTGATGACGGGCAAGACCACCTCGCTGGCCGCGACCAGCCAGCCCGACCGGCTGCGCGCGACGGTGACGCAGGGCGACCGCAGCATCGTCTTCGAGCTCAGGACGGGCAGCACGGTCCATCCCTTCGGCCTGAAGGAGTTGCAGGAATTCCGGTGCCCGGCGCTCTCCCCCTGACCGGCCTGTTCGGCAAGCTGCCGGCGCACGGCGACTTCGTCCGCCGCGGCCTGCCGGCGAGCTTCTGCGAGCCCTGGGATGCCTGGCTGCAGGAAGGGATCGCCGCCGCGCAGAGCGTGCTCGGCGAGGCCTGGCGGGCGAGCTGGGATGCCGCGCCGGCCTGGCGCTTCGCCCTGCCCGCCCATGCCTGCGGTCCGGATGCGGTGGCCGGCGTCATGCTGCCGAGCGGCGATTCGGTCGGGCGGCGCTTCCCGCTGACCGTCGCGGCGGTGCAGCCCGGCAGCCTGCCGGCGGACTGGCCTGCCAGCTGGTTCGCCGTGCTGGAAGGCGCGGCGCGCGCCGGGCGGGATGGCGGCCTGGACGCCGATGCTCTGGCGGCCGCCATGCCGCCGCCGATCCCGGACGATCAGCCCCCGCCCGAGCCCGGCTGGTGGACCGCCGGCACCGAGGCAGCGCCGGGGCTGGTCTGGCCGCTGCCCGCCCTGCCGCCCGCGGAAGATTTCGTCCTGCTGCTGGAGCCTGCGGCATGACCCTTGCCCTGGAACCTGGTGCCCTGGAACCCGGACTGGACTCCGGTGCGGCGACGCATGCCGGCGCCGTGCGGACCCGCAACGAGGACAGCCTGGTCCATCGGCCGGATCTCGGCCTCTGGGCGGTGGCGGATGGCGCCGGTGGACACGGGGCGGGCGATGTGGCGAGCCAGGCGGTGGCGGCGGCGCTGGACGCCATCCCGCCCGGGCTCGCCGCGGCGGAGATCCTGGCGCAGGTGCGGCTGCGCCTGACCGCGGTGCACCACGAGCTGCAGCAACGGGCCGCCGAGGCGGGGCCGGAGCGCGTGATCGCCACCACCGTCGTCGTGCTGCTCGCCCGCCACGGCCACTTCGCCTGCCTCTGGGCCGGCGATTCGCGCGCCTACCTGCTCCGCGGCGGCACGCTGCAGCGCATCACGCACGACCATTCCCTGGTGCAGGAGATGGTGGACCAGGGCGCGCTGAGCGAGGCGGAGGCGGAGAGCCATCCGCAGGCCAATGTGATCCTGCGCGCCATCGGCGCGGCGGGCGCGCTGGAACTGGACAAGGTCTCCGGCCGGCTCGCCGCCGGCGACCGGCTGATGCTGTGCAGCGACGGGCTGTTCAAGTCACTGCCGGAGGCGGAGATCGCCGAGATGCTGACCGGCGGCCGGGATGCCGCGGCCCTTGTGGAAGCGGCGGTGGCGCGCGGCGCGCGGGACAATGTCAGCGCCATCACGGTGCATGCGCGCGCCTGAGCGCGCGGTGCCAGGCGCCCCCTGGGTTCTCTGGGCTCTCAGCCCGCCCGGCCGGTCGCCTGGTCGTAGGAGGCGGTGTCCTGCGTGCCGCGCAGGTTGTCGCCGATCTTGAACACCCGGGCGGTAATTCTGAGGAAGTTGAGGTTCAGCGTCTCAACCGGGATGTCGCCCTGGCTTTCGAGCTTGTAGCTGGTGATGCCGCAATCGGTGAGGTCATAGGCGGCGTAGACGATCGGCTTGTCGCGCCCGGTGCGCACGAACTCGATCGTGACCTTGCGGTTCAGCCGACCGACCAGCGCCTCCTTCAGCAGCTTGGCGGAGGTCGAGTCCAGCACCTTGCTGACCACGATCTCGTCCACATGGACGTCGGGATCGCCGCGGCTGCTGCCGCGGATCGCCGAGGCCGAACGGGTCACCGACCAGGAGAGGCGGGTCAGCTCGATGGTCGGCTGGCCGGTGATCATGCTCTCGCCGGTGATTTCTTCGAAGGTCATCAGGATCGGCATGGCAGTCCCACACGGCTCGTCGCGAATCGACTGCGCCGCGGCCGCAGGGCGGCCGCGGCGCGTCAGAAGGGAGAGCGATCAGGCGCCCTTGGCGGTCGCCAGGTTCCAGCTGTACTTCAGTGGCTGGCCGGTCAGGTCGTCGGCCACCGGGTTGTACTCGTACTCGACCTTGTCGAAGTTCAGCGTGAGGGTCTCCGCCGGGCGGTCGCCCCCGGAGGACATGGAAAAGCCGGAGATGCCGCAGCCGTCGAGCTTGATCGTGATGAAGGCGACCGGCTTGTTGCCCGCGCCCTGGCGGACGAACTTGATGTCCACGTGACGGCTCAGCGGGCCGATCAGCGCCTCCTCGAACAGCTTGATGGAGACCTTGTCGGACACCTTCGACAGCGTGATCTCGCTGACCGAGACGATGTTGCCCTCGCGCGCCGAGGTGCCGCGCGCCGAGGAGATCGCCCGGCCGACGCCGAAGTTGAAGCTCGTCACCTCGAAATGGTCCTCGAAGCCCGTAACCTTCGACTCGCCGGTCCATTCGTTGCACTTCACCAGGATAGGCATTTCCCGCTGTCCCTTCTCTCTCTCTCTGCGACAGATCAGCTTCCCGGGCGTGGCCCGACGCCGCGCCCTAGCCGATCTCGTAGCGGAATGCTCCGCTCTCGCCTATGCCGACGCGCACAGCGCCGATTTCCGCCCCATCGGCGAGGCGCGCCAGGATCTGCGCCGAGAGCTCGGGCAGCAGCGTCCGGTTCAGGATGGTCTCGATGTTCCGGGCGCCGCTCTCCACTTCCCTGCAGCGGGCGACGATGCTTTCCGGGACGCTGTCCTCCACCTCGAAGGCGACGCCGTAGCTCTCCCGCACGCGGCGGGCGATGCGCCGGAGCTGCAGGCCGACGATCATGCGCATCACGTCATCGGCCAGCGGGTAGTAGGTGACGACCGTGCAGCGTCCCAGGAAGGCCGGCTTGAACACCTTCAGCAGGTCCGGCCGCAACGCCTCGGTCAGCGCCTCAGGCTCCGGCCGCGTCTCGGGGTCGGCGCAGAGCTTGGCGATGGTGTCGGTGCCGGCGTTGGAGGTCATGATGATGACGGTGTTGCGGAAATCGATGTCCCGCCCCTCCCCGTCCTTCATCTGGCCCTTGTCGAAGACCTGGTAGAACACGTCCTGCACGCCGGGATGGGCCTTCTCCATCTCGTCGAGCAGGACGACGGAATAGGGCCGCCGGCGCACGGCCTCGGTCAGCACGCCGCCCTCCCCGTAGCCCACATAGCCGGGGGGCGAGCCCATGAGGAGCGAGACCTTATGCTCCTCCTTGAACTCGCTCATGTTGATCGTCGTCAGGTTCTGCTCGCCGCCATAGAGCAGGTCGGCGACGGCGAGCGCGGTCTCCGTCTTGCCGACGCCCGAGGTGCCGGCGAAGAGGAAGACGCCGATCGGCTTGCGCGGGTCGGTCAGGCCGGCGCGGCTGGTCTGGATCGCCTGCGCCACCGCGGCCAGCGCGTGGGGCTGGCCGACCACGCGCTCCTCCAGCTTCTCCTTGAGCGTCAGGATGGTCTTGATCTCGTTCGAGACCATCCGGCCGACCGGGATGCCGGTCCAGGTCTCCACCACCTCGGCCACCGCCGTCCCGTCCACCACCGGGTGGACCAGCGGCTCCTCGCCCTGCACGGCGGCGAGCTTCGCCGTGGCCTCGGCAAGCTCGGCCTGCAGCACGCCCATATCGGCGGCCGGCAGGGCGGTGTTGCCGGCGCCGCCGATGCCCGCCTCGATCTGCTGGCGCAGCTCGCGGATGCGGCCGACCAGGGTCTTCTCCTCCGCCCAGCGCGCCTCGAGCCCGGCGAGCTCGCCCCTGAGCTTCGCCTGCTCCTCCTCGAGCGCCGTCCGCCGCGCCGCGTGGTCGGCCCCGGCCGCCTCCTCGCGGGCGATGGCGCCGAGCTCGGTCGCGATCAGGTCGAGCCGCCGCGTGCGGTCCTCGATCGGCGCCGGCACCGCTGCCTGGCTCATGGCGACGCGGGCGCAGGCGGTATCGAGCAGGGAGACGCCCTTGTCCGGCAGCTGCCGCGCCGGGATGTAGCGGGCCGAGAGCGCGCAGGCCTGCTCCACCGCCTCATCCAGGATGCGCACGCCGTGATGCTTCTCCAGCACCTTGACCAGGCCGCGCAGCATGGCCTGGGCCAGCGGCACCGAAGGCTCGCCCACCTGCACCACCTGGAAGCGGCGGGTCAGCGCGGCGTCCTTCTCGAAGTACTTCTTGTATTCGGCCCAGGTGGTGGCGGCGAGGCAGCGCAGCTCGCCCCGCGCCAGCGCCGGCTTCAGCAGGTTGGCGGCGTCGTTCTGCCCCTGCTGGCCGCCGGCGCCGATCAGCGTGTGCGCCTCGTCGATGAACATGACGATCGGCGTCGGCGAGGCCTTCACCGCGTCGATGACGCCCTTGAGCCGGTTCTCGAACTCGCCCTTCACCCCGGCGCCCGCCTGCAGCAGGCCGAGGTCCAGCGACATCAGCCGGACCTTCTTCAGCGCCTCCGGCACGTCGCCGGCGGCGATGCGGAGCGCGAGCCCCTCGGCGACCGCGGTCTTGCCCACGCCCGCCTCGCCGGTGAGGATCGGGTTGTTCTGCCGGCGCCGCGTCAGGATGTCGATCACCTGGCGGATCTCGCCGTCGCGGCCGAGGATCGGGTCGATCTTCCCGGCCTTGGCCTGCGCCGTCAGGTCCGTGCAGAACTGGTCGAGCGGCCCGCCGCCGCGCGGCGCCTCGCCCGGCGCGGCCCCGGCGGGCGGAGCCCCGTCCGCCGCCACCGGCGCGCCACC
>DASQVL010000635.1:0-2468 GCA_035640795.1 Crenalkalicoccus sp.
GGCATCTGCGACGGCGTCGGCCTGGTGCGCACGGAGTTCCTGTTCCGCGCGGGCGCGGCGCTGCCTGAGGAGGAGACGCAGCTCGCCGCCTATCGCCGGATCCTGCGCTGGGCGGCCGGGCGGCCGGTCGCGCTGCGCACGTTGGATGCCGGCGGCGACAAGCCGATCCCCGGCCTGACGCCGGAGGGCGAGAGCAATCCTTTCCTCGGCCTGCGCGGCCTTCGCCTCTCCCTCGCCCATCCGGCGACCTTCCGCGTGCAGCTCCGCGCGCTGGCGCGTGCGGCGGCGGAGGGGCCGGCGCGCATCATGCTGCCCATGGTGACGCGGCCGGAGGAGTTGGCCGTCGCCGCCGCGCTGCTGGAAGAGGAGGTCGCGGCGCTTGCCGCCGCGGGTGTGGCGGCCGCCCGGCCGCCGCTCGGCATCATGGTGGAGGTGCCGGCGGCCGCCCTCGGCGCGGCGCGCTTCGCGGTGGATTTCTACTCCATCGGCTCGAACGACCTGGTGCAATACGTCATGGCCGCTGGGCGTGACATCGGCGCCGTCGCCGCGCTGCAGGACCCCGCCGACCCCGCGGTGCTCGAGCTGATCGCGCGCGTCGCCGCCGCGGGCGCTGCGCGGGGCGTCGAGGTCTCGCTCTGCGGCGATGCGGCGGCCGAGCCGGCACTGGTTCCGGCCCTGCTCGATGCCGGGCTGCGCGCCTTCTCCGTGGCACCGCGCGCGGTCGGCGCCGTGAAGGCGGCGATCGCCACGCACCGGCTCGCGCAATGAGCCGGCGCCAGCGCCCGCCGGCCGAGGACCATGTCGCGCGCTACAAGGCGCTGCTGCGCGACGCGCTGAACCTGCGCCCTTCCGGCACACGGCAGCGCCTGGCTGTGGCCCTTGGCAAGAACCGCTCCTTCATCTCGCAGATCACCAACCCGGCCTACGCCGTGCCGATCCCGGCGCCGCACCTCGCCGCCATCCTCGAGATCTGCCACCTGGCGCCGGCCGAGCGCGAGGCGTTCCTCGCCGCCTACCGCGCCGCGCATCCGCACCGGCTGGTGGAGCCGGCGCCGCCGCCGCGCCGCCACCGGCTGGTGACGCTGAACCTGCCGGACCTCGGCCCGGACGCCAACCGCGCCTTCGACGACGCGCTGCGCGCCTTCGTCGCACGCCGCGCCCGGACACGGGGAGAGGGATGATGAAGAAGCTGATCAACGCGCCGGAGAGCGTGCTGACGGAGAGCCTCGACGGCTTCGCGCTCGCGCATGCCGACATCGTGGTGCTGGGGGAGGAGCGGAAATTCCTCCGCCGGCGCGCGCCCAAGCCCGGCAAGGTGGCGCTGATCTCGGGCGGCGGGTCGGGCCATGAGCCGCTGCATGCGGGCTTCGTGGGCCATGGCATGCTGGATGCTGCCTGCCCCGGCCAGGTCTTCACCTCGCCCACGCCGGACCAGATGGCGGAAGCCGCGGCGGCGGTGGATGGCGGCGCCGGTCTGCTCTTCATCGTGAAGAACTACGAGGGCGACGTGATGAACTTCGCCATGGCGGCGGAGCTTGCCACGGGCCCGGTCGCCACCGTGCTGGTGAACGACGACGTCGCCATCGAGGACTCGCTCTACACGACCGGACGGCGCGGCGTCGCAGGCACGCTGGTGGTCGAAAAAGTGCTGGGCGCGGCGGCGGAGGAAGGCGCGTCGCTCCAGGCGCTCGCCGCGCTCGGGGAAGGCGTGGTCCGCCGCACCCGCTCCATGGGTGTCGCGCTCACCTCCTGCACCGTGCCGGCGGCAGGCACGCCGACCTTCGCGATCGGCGAGGACGAGATGGAGATGGGGGTCGGCATCCATGGCGAGCCGGGGCGGCGGCGGGAGAAGCTGGCGCCGGCGGATGCGATCGCCGCGGAAATGATGGGCGCGATCCTCGGCGATCTCGGCCCCGCAGCGGCGGGGGAGGAGGCGCTGCTGCTGGTGAACGGCTTCGGCGGCACGCCGGCGATGGAGCTCTACCTGATGGCGCGGGCGGCGCACCGGCATCTGGCGACGGCGGGGCTCGCCGCGACGCGGTTCCTGGTGGGCAGCTACGTGACCTCGCTGGAGATGGCGGGCTGTTCGCTGACGGTGGCGCTGCTCGATGCGGAGATGCGTCGGCTGTGGGATGCGCCGGTGCATACGGCGGCGCTGCGCTGGGGAATGTGAGGGGCGGGGCGGGGCGGTGGGGTTGGCGCAAGACGATTGGGAAGCGCGCCGGACAATGGATCAAAAAAAGGATGGTGGGGGTTTGGGGGGGCCCCGGAGGGGACGTTCCCTTCCTCCCCCAAGGGCCACCTACGCCCCCGCCCGCACCGCCGCACGCCAGTCGGCCGCATCCGTGAGCCGCACCCCGCGCAACACCCGCCCCGGGGGAAAGCCGCAATAGGGCAAGGTTGGCACTGCCCGCCCCGCCCCGCCCACCCACAGCGCCGCCTCCAGCAGCGGCGCGCCCGCCAGATGC
>DASQVL010000636.1:0-12310 GCA_035640795.1 Crenalkalicoccus sp.
CCGGAAGCCGGCCAGGCCGCTGGCGAGCGGCCCGTGCACGTCGCGGTAATGCGCCGAGAACTCCGCCCGCGTGAGGCGCGGGTGCCGCTTCAGCAGCGAGAACCGCTTGTGGACGTCGTCGGACATGGGCCAGGTCTCCTAGCGCGAGAGGAGGCCGCCGTTGGGGCCGAGCACCCGTCCGGCGACGAAGGCGCGGCAGATCGCCGCGCCGATGCCGGCAGCGCGGCCGGTGTCGACGCAGGCCTGCCCGGCGAAGGCCCCGCTCACGGGAACGCCGCCCTGATGTCCTCGAGGATCACCGCCGTCTCCGCCCCGGCGTTCGGGAAGCGGCGCAGCGTGCCGTCGTCCGCGATCTCGGCCCAGCGCGCCAGCACCGCCTCGGGCGTCGCGGGCGCGCCGGGATCGAGTTGCACGCCTCGCGTGCTCGCCACCTGCACCAGCGCGTAGTGGCCCGCCGCCGCCGAGCAGACCACGCCGGACTGCGCGAAGTCCTCGCTGCACAGCAGGGCGACGGCGGCCGAGGCGTGGCGCGGATCGAAGCGCGACGCGATCTCCGCCGGCAGCACGCCCTCCGTCATGCTCGTCGCGGCGACCGGCGCGACGGTGTTCACAAGGATGTTGTACCTGGCCCCCTCGAGCTTCAGCGTGTTCATCAGCCCCAGCATGCCCATCTTGGCGGCGGCGTAGTTCGCCTGGCCGAAGGACCCGTAGAGCCCGGCGTTGGAGGTGGTGAAGACCACCCGGCCGTAGCCGGCCTTCTGCATGTGCGGCCACGCCGCCCGCGTGCAGTAGGCCGTTCCGGAGAGGTGGACCCGCAGCACGAGGTCCCAGTCGGTCATCTCCATCTTGCCGAAGCTCTTGTCGCGCAGCACGCCGGCGTTGTTCACCAGCAGGTCGAGCCGGCCCCAGGTGGAGACCGCCTGCTCGATCAGGCGCTGCGCGCCCTCCATTTCCGCGACGGAGTCGTAGTTCGCGACGGCCTCGCCGCCGGCGGTGACGATCTCCGCGGCCACGTCGTCCGCGGCGCGGCCGCCTCCGCGCCCTGGCAGGCGCGACGGGCCGGGGTCGTTCACCACGATCTTGGCGCCCCGCGCGGCCAGCAGCAGCGCGTGGCTGCGGCCGAGCCCGGCGCCTGCGCCGGTCACGACGGCGACGCGGTCATCGAAGCGGATGGTCATGGCGAATCCCGGTTCCCGTGTTGCGTGCTAGAGGCCGGCGAGAAGGGCGCGCAGCTCCTTCTTCGCGAGCTTTCCCATGCTGTTGCGCGGCAGCGGATCGGTGGTGATGGTCCAGGATTCGGGGACCTTGTAGTCGCCGAGCCGCGCTGCGCAGAAGGCGGCGAGTTCCTCTTCCGTCACCGGTCGGGAGACCGACACGAAGGCGTGCACGCGCTCGCCGAGGACCGGGTCCGGGCGTCCCACCGTCGCGCCCTCGACCAGGCCGGGGAATTGCGCGAGCACGCCCTCGACCTCGGCGCTGTAGATCTTGTAGCCGCCGCGGTTGATCACGTCCTTCAGCCGGTCGTGGACGTGGACATTGCCGTCCGCGTCCACGCGGCCGATGTCGCCGCTGCGCCAGAACCCGGCGACGAATGCCTTGGCCGTCGCCTCGGGGCCGCGCCAGTAGCCGGGGGACACATTGGGCCCGCGGATCCAGAGCTCGCCGGACTCGCCCGTCGGCACCTCGATGCCCGTCTCGGGATCGGTCACCATGACCTCGACGCAGGGCAAGGGCCTGCCCACGGCCGCCGTCGGCTGCGGGCCCATCCCGACGGGCGTCATGATGGAGGGTGAACAGGTCTCCGTCGCGCCGTAGCCGTTCACGAGCGTCAGACCGGGCAGCTTGCGGGCCAGCGCGGCGACCGTTGCCTCCGGCATCGGCGAGGCCCCGTAGTGGCCGAGCCGCCACGCGGACAGGTCGTGGCTGTCGAACTCCTCGACGCGCAGGCAGAGGTTGTACATAGCCGGCACCATGATCGTGTAGGTCATGCGCCATGCGGCCGCCGCGGCCAGGAACTCGCGGGCCTTGAAGTAGGGCAACAGGATCAGCGTGCCGCCGGTCCACAGCGGCGCGACCGCGCCGCAGATGACGCCTGTCACGTGGCTCATCGGCACAGCGATGAGGGACCGGTCCCGCTCATCCAGCCCGAGGTTGCCGCAGTGGTGGATCGCCGAGTGCGCGATGTTCAGATGCGTTATGATGGCCCCCTTGGGCCGGCCGGTCGTGCCGGAGGTGTAGAGGATGAGCGCCCGGTCCTCCGCCGCGGCGGCGTGCGGCGGCGGGGCGTCCGCGACGGCCGCCTCGGGGAACGGCGCGCCCGTCTCGGGGACGGCGATGGCCGTCACGTCCCCCACCGCGGCGAGCGCCGCCGGCAGCCGGTCCGTCAGCTCCGCGTCGTGCAGCAGGACGCGCGCGCCCGAGTCGGCGAGCACGTGCCCGACCTCGGCCCCCTGCAGCCGCACGTCCATCGGCACGGCCACGGCGCCGAGACGCATCAGGGCGTAGAACAGGGTGACGAACTCCGGGCGGTTGCGCAGCAGCAGCGCGACGTGGTCGCCGGGCACGATGCCCCGCGTCGCGAGCGTGGCGGCGAGGCGTCCGATCTCCGCCTCCAGCTCCGCGTAGCTCCAGCTCCGGTCGCCGAACGCCAGCGCGGGGCGCTGCGGGTGGGCCCGCGCCGCCGCCGCGAAGCCGCTGTAGGCGTCCGGCGCGCGGTCGCGGAAGCACCGCACGACGCGGTCGCCGAAGTGGCGCTCGCGCCGCAGCGGCAGGGCCAGGAGCTTGGCGGTGGACATGGCGGCCTCCTCAGGCAGGCACGAAGACGGGGATCCGTCCTCCGCCATCGCCGTCGCGGAACGCCACCTTCACGCGCTGCCCGACCGCCAGGCGGTCGAAGTCGCAATCGACGAGGTTGGTCATCACGGTGACGCCCTCCTCGAGCGTGACGTAGGCGATCGCGTAGGGCCGCGGCACGCGCCGCATCACGCTGAAGGAATAGATCACGCCCTCGCCGCGGCTCTCGCGCCATTCGGTCGCGTCGCTGAAGCAGTGCGGGCAGATGGCGCGCGGGTAGAAGTGCGGCTCACCGCACGCGGTGCACCACTTGACGAGGAACCGCCCCTCGTTTGCGCCGTCCCAGAACGGACGGTTCTCGATGTTGGTGCCGGGGGCCGCCAGGATGCGCTGCTCGGACATGTCACTGGGTCCTTTCGAGGATGAGGACGCCGCTGCCGTGCCGGCTGCCCATCCAGCCGCCCATGCCGCTGGCAAGCGCCAGGTCGCATCCCTTCACCTGCACGGCCGGATGCGCCTCGCCTCGCAGCTGCCGCACCGCCTCGATCACCTTCGTGATCCCGCCGCGGTTCGCGGGGTGGTTGCTGCACAGGCCGCCCCCGTCGGTGTTGAAGGGCAGCTTGCCGACGCCCGAGATCAGGTTGCCGTCGGCGGCGAACTTCCCGCCCTGGCCCTTCCCGCAGAAGCCCAGGTCCTCGAGCTGCATCAGCACGGTGATGGTGAAGCTGTCGTAGATCGAGGCGTACTTGATGTCCGCCGGCGTCACGCCCGCCTCGGCGAAGGCCTGCGCACCGGCCCAGGCGGCCGCGGAGTAGCCGAGGTCCACCCTCCCGCCGCTCTGGTGCTTGGCCGCCTCGCCGCTGCCGATCACCCGCACGGCGGGGCGCTTCAGACCCTTCGCCACCTCGGGCGCGACCACGACCAGCGCGCCGCCGCCGTCGCTGACGACGCAGCAATCCAGGCGGTGAAGCGGATCGGAGATGACGGGGGAGGCGAGCACCTCCTCCACCGTCACGACCTTCCTCAGCATCGCGTGCGGGTTGTGCTGCGCGTGGTGCGATGCCGCCACCTTGATCCAGGCCAGCTGTTCGCTCGTAGTCCCGAACTGGTGCATATGGCGCATGGCGCACATGCCGTAGGTGTTCACGACCGTCGGCCCGTACGGGTGCTCGAAGGGCATGTCCGGCACGTTCCAGTCGAGCGGCGGCTCCGCCGTCAGGCCCGCGGCGCGCGGACGGCCGGCCAGGGTGATCAGAGCCACCCTGCACTTGCCCGCCGCGATCGCCTCCGCGGCATGCGCGACGTGCAGCAGGTAGGCCGAGCCGCCGGTGTCGGTGCTGTCCATGTGGCGGACCTTCAGGCCCATGTAGTCCACAATGGAGAGCGGACCGAGGCCCGGCGCCTCCGCGTCGCAGAAGTAGCCGTCCACGTCGTCCTTGGTCAGGCCGGCATCCTCGAGCGCGCCCTTGGCGACCTCGGCGTGCAGCTGCGCCAGCGACTTGTCGTCCGCCTTGCGTGTCGGATGCTCGTAGGCACCCGCGATGTAGGCCTTTGCCTGGGTTGCCATGTGCTCCCTCTCAGTCCTGCGAGATCAGTGCGCGGCCGTGGTCGAGCGCGACCACGCCCCGTTGGGCAACGGTCGTGCGGAAGGACGCACCGTGAGGGTCGAGCCAGAGCTCGGTGACGAGCGTCTCGCCCGGGAAGACCGGTGCGGTGAAGCGCGCCTCGACATGCGTCAGTCGGTGCGGCGCGTCCGGGCAGACGGCCTTCACGACCCCGGCCGCTGCGATGCCGTAGCTGCACAGTCCGTGCAGGATCGGCCGCTCGAAGCCCGCCCGCCGCGCGAATCCGGGGTCCGCGTGCAGCGGGTTGCGGTCGCCGCAGAGGCGGTAGAGCAACGCCTGCTCCGGGCGCGTCTGCGATTCCACGACGCCGTCGGGGGCGCGCCGCGGGAGCGCGTGGGGCTCCGGGCCTCGGCCCAGCGGCCCGCCGAAGCCGCCATCGCCGCGCGCGAAGACGGTCGAGAGCAGCGTCGCCACCGCCTCGCCCGTGGCCGCGTCGCGCAGCCTGGTCTCGGCGAGCAGCACCGCCCCACGGCCCGGGCCCTTGTCGAACACGTCGGTGATCCGGAGCTTCGCGGCGACGCGGCCGGCGGGGGCGAGCGGCCGGTGCGTCGTGACCCGCATCTCGCCGTGCACGACCTTCGAGATGTCGATCCCCGTCCTGTCCTGCCAGGTGTCGTCCCAGGCGATCACGGTGGCCAAGGTTGGCAGCGCGAGCAGGTCCTGCTCGAAGACGAAGCGGAGGTCGCCCGGCATCTGACGGCCCATGCCGACGGCGAGCGCGTACAGCATCGTATCGCGCTCGTCGTAGGCGAACTCCTTCTCGGGGAAGTCCAGCCGCGTCAGGCTCTCGTGGTGGATCGGCATGGGCTCCATCTCACCCGCGGGCCTGGAGGCTCATCAAGGCGGTGTGCAGGAACCCACCGTCCACAACGATCTCCTGCCCGTTGACGTAGGAGGACGCGTCGCTGGCAAGGAAGGCGACGACGGAGGCGACGTCCTCGGGCGCGCCGATCCGGCGGGACGCGACCGCCGCGGCCCGCGTCGCGTGAGTGACCGGGTCGGCGTAGAAGGCCTCGGACATTGGCGTCCGCACCAAGCCGGGGCTGACCGTGTTGGCGCGCACGCCGCGCGGCCCCCACTCCACGGCGATCTGCCGCGTGAGGGCGAGGACGCCAGCCTTGCTCGGCCCGTAGGCGCCCATGGCGTTGGGCAGGACCGCGGCGACCGATGCGAGGTTCACGATGCTGCCCGCGCCGGCCTCAACCATCCGGCCGCCGAAATGCCTGGCGCAGAGGAAGGCGCCCTTGAGGTTCACGTCCAGGACCTGGTCCCATTGCGCCGCGCTCATGCGGTCCAGCGGCACGGGCGGGGGCAGCACGGCGGCGTTGTTCACCAGGATGTCGCAGCGCCCGTAGCGGTCCTCGACCGCGCGCGCGGCGGCGGCGACCGAGTCCTCCCGCGCGATATCGCAGGCCAGCGAGAGATGCTCGCCGGCCCGGTCGCAGCGCACCTCGCGGAGGTCGAGCAGGACCAGGTGCGCACCTAGCGCGGCGAGCTGCGCCGCGATTGCCCCGCCGAGCCCTCCGCCCGCCCCGGTGACCACGGCGACCCGGCCACGCAGCGCGTCGTCCCGGAACGGCGTCACGGCGCACCTCCTTGTCCGCTCCACCGGGGAAAGTCGGTGTAGCCTTCCGCTCCTTTTCCGTACCAGGCGGGGGGATCCCTCGGAGCCAGCTTGTGCCCCTCGCACAGGCGGGTGACGAGATCGGGGTTGCCGATGAAGTCGCGCCCGAAGGCGATCACGTCAGCGCGCTCGGTGCGGAGGTCGGCGTCGGCGCGCGCGAGGTCGTACCCGCCGCCGGAGATGAGGGCGTGCGGCCAGAGCGGGCGCACGAAGCCGGGCACGTCGGGAAGCTCGGCGCCGTCCTCCGCCCGTACCGTCTGGTTCCCGGAAATCTCGGCGCTTACGACGTGCAGGTAGCCAAGGCCGAGCCGCCCGAGGGCCGGAATCAGGTGGCGGTAGAGCGCGGCCTCGTCGGTACTCGTGGCGCCGTTGAACTCGCTGAAGGGCGTCAGGCGGATGCCGACCCGCTGCGCGCCCACCGCAGCGGCACAGGCCTCCGCGACCTCGATGACGAACCGCGCCCTCCGCTCGATGCTGCCGCCGTAGGCGTCGGCGCGGCGGTTCGTGCTCTCGTGCAGGAATTGGCTCGGCAGGTAGCCGTTCGCGCCGTGGATCTCCACGCCGTCGCAGCCCGCCTCGATCGCAAGCCGCGTGGCGCGTGCGTAGTCGCGGATGGTATCGGTGATCTGGCCGAGCGTCAGGGCGTGCGGTACGGGCGTGGGCTGGAGGCCCTTCGCGGTGAAGACGGTGCGCTCGTGCGCGACCGCGCTCGGGGCCACGGGGTGCAGGCCCGGCGCCATGTTGTCCGGGTGCGCGATGCGCCCGACGTGCCAGAGCTGCAGGAAGAAGGCGGCGCCGTGCCGGCGCACACGGTCGGTCACGCGCCGCCAGCCGGCGACCTGGGCATCGTTGAAGATACCCGGCGTGTTCGGGAAGCCCTGCGCCTGCGGGGAGATGTTCGTCGCCTCGGAGATGATGAGACCGGCCTCGACGCGCTGCTCGTAGTACTCGGCCATCAGCTCCGTCGGCGTGCCGTCGTCCAGGGCCCGCGCACGGGTCATCGGCGCCATGGCGATCCGGTTGCGCAGAGTGACGCCCGCGACCTGAACGGGCGCGAAGAGGGGGGAAATCATCACTGGCTCCTTGCTGCGTCGGACGCGGTCAGAGGCGCCTCGGTGCTGCGGCAGTACGGGTCGCTCTTGCCGTGGAGCCCCTTGGCCCACAACACGAAGGCGGCGGGCGGGCTGGTGAACGGCCCGTGCTCGTCGAGCGCGTCGGGAAGGGAGGCGCCGGCCACCATCTCCGCATCGTGCCGGTCCAGCCGCAGGCAGTACCTGTTGAGGCCGTCGAGGATGTCCTGGCGGTTCGGCATGCGCTGCACCCGGGCCTGGAGGTGGGTCACGGGCTGCCCCTCACTCGAGCGTCAGGCCGATCTCACGGATCAGCCGGCCGTACACCGTGACGTCGCTGCGGAGCAGGTCGGCCATGTCGTCCGAGCCGGCGTCGAGCGGCTCGAAGGAGACGGACGCGATCCAGTCCTGGAACTGCTGAGTCTTCACGGCGTCGCGGACGACCGTCTCGAGGCGACTGATGATCGCCGGCGGTGTGGCGGCCCGGACGAAGACCGCAAACCAGCTGCTGGCCTCGAAGCCCGGGTAGCCGGAATCGGCGATGGTCGGGACGTCCGGCAGCGACCTGGCGCGGTGGGCCGAGGTCACGGCGATGATCCTGATGCGGCCCGCGGCGACGTGCGGCGCGGCGCTCGGGATGTCGACCATCATGCAGGTCAGGTGACCGCCCATAAGGTCTTGCATGCCGGGCGCGCCGCCGCGGTACGGCACGTGGGTGATGTCGACCTTGGCGGCGCGCATGAACTGCTCGAGCGCGAGGTGGACCGAGTTGCCCGCGCCGGTGGACCCGCAGCTGAGGCCGGGGTTCGCCTGCGCGTAGGCGACGAACTCCGCCAGCGTCTTGGCGGGGAAGTCCGGCGGCACCGCGATCCCGAACGGGATGCGCGCCAGGCCCGCCACCGGGCGGAAGGCCGTCGCCGGCTCATAGGGGAGCCGCCTGAAGAGGAACTGGTTCATCGCCACCGTGGAGGGATCGAAGACGGCGAAGGTGTGCCCATCGGCGGGCGCGGCGATGAGGGCCTGGGCGGCGACCACGGTGGCGCCGCCGGAGCGGTTCTCGACGACCACGGTCTGACCGAGTGGGCCGGAGATCGCCTGCGCCAGCTGACGCGCGATCGCGTCGGTGGAGCCGCCGGCGGGGTACGGGACGATCGCCTGCACGGTGCGCGTCGGGAAGTTCTGGGCGCCGACGCCCACCGAGAGCAGCACGGTCGCCGCGGCGATCCCGGCCCCCAAAGATCTGAAGAATCGCATGCCGTCTCTCTCCTGCTTCCTGGACTGCTTATGGCAATGGGGGCCCGCCGCGGGCGGCAGCGCCGTCCGCCGGATCTCGCCCGGCGTGGGTATCGCCGCGGCGCTACGCGGGCGTGCGGGACAAGCCCTCCTCCAGGGCTTCGCTCCTCGGGTCTGCGGCCGTCGTCGGCTCGGCGAGGTGCCGGCCTGCGACGTAGCCGAAGGTCATCGCCGGCCCGAGCGTGATGCCGCCACCCGGGTAGCTGCCCCCCATGACGCTGAGCGCGTCGTTGCCGACCGCGTAGAGGCCCGCGATCGGCTGCCGGTCGCGGCCGATGACCCGCGCCATCGCATCGGTCCGGATGCCCGCGAAGGTGCCGAGGTCTCCGAGGACCATCCTGATGGCGTAGTACGGGCCCCGGTCGAGCGGCGCGACGCATGGGTTCGGGGCGTGGGAGGCGTCGCCCAGGAAGCGGTTGTAGGCGGTGCCGCCCTTGCCGAATTCCGGATCCTCGCCACGCACGGCATGGCGGTTGAACGCCGCGATGCTGGCCTGCAGCCCCGCGGCATCGATGCCCGTTCGCGCCGCGAGCTCCGCCGGCGTACGCCCCCGCAGCAGGTAGCCGGAGCGCAGGTGCGGCAGGATCGGGATCGGGAACGGCTTCACATAGCCCAGGCCGTAGCGGCGGAGCGCCCGGTCGTCGCAGATCAGCCAAGCCACCGTCTCGGCCTGGCCGTGGCAGGCCCGCTGCATCGCCTGGCCGAAGTCGTGGTACGAATCCGCCTCGTTGACGAAGCGCCTGCCGTCGCGGGTCACCGCGATGACGCCCGGCTTGTAGCGGTCGATCAGGTGCGGGAAGACGCCGGCCTCGCCGCTGCGCCGCGGCACCAGCGAGACGGGGATCCAGGCCGCGCCGTTCGGCAGCGTGGCGTCCGTCAGGCAGCCGGCGGACTCGGCGAGCCTCCAGCCGTCCCCGGTGTTGCCGGGGGGCGCGGGGGACCAGTGCTCGTGCCCGGTCGGCGCGTGCGGGAACAGGCGCCGGCGCAGCTCGGGATCCTGGGGGAAGCCACCGGTGGCGAGCACGACGCCGCGGCGCGCGCGCAGCTCGAGGCGCTCGCCCTCGCGGCTCACCTCGACGCCGCGCACGGCCCCCTCCTCGAGGAGCAGGCGGCGCACGGGCGAGGACGTCCAGATCGGCACGCCGGCGTCCAGCGCGCTCCTCGCCAGGCGCGCGACCAGGGCATTGCCGTTCGTCAGGCGCTGCGCGCGGCCGTGCACCAGCATCTCCCGGCCGTGCTGCAGGAGGCGCCGCGCGACGTAGAGGGCGGAGGTCAGCGAGCGCGTGCAGTTGAAGAAGTGCGAAACCTCCCGGCTCGCGTTGAACATCATGCCGACGAAGGTGATCTCGCGCAGCGGCGGACCCAGGCGCTTCGCCTCCGCGCCGAGCTCGGCGGCGTCGAAAGGCGCCGCGACGATCGAGCGGCCGCCGGGGCGGGCGCCCGGCACGTTCGGGTGGTAGTCCGGGAACTCGGGGACGGCGACGAAGCGCACGGCCGTCTCCCGCTCGAAGAATTCGACCATGCGCGGGCCGTTGCGCAGGAAGGCGTCCACGCGGTCAGCGTCGAAGTGGTTGCACGCCTCGTGCTGCAGGTAGGTCCGGGCGTCCTCGATGCTGTCCTCAATGCCGATCGCCCGCGACTTCGGGTTGCACGGCACCCACAGCACGCCGCCGGAGCGCGCGGTGGTGCCGCCGAACACCGGCTCTTTCTCGACGACAAGCACGTCGAGCCCGGCCTTCGCCGCCGTCACCGCCGCGGCCAGGGCGCCCGCCCCGGACCCGGCGACGACGACGTCGTATTCGGCCTTCGGCGCGGCGCCGGCGGTGCTCACTTCAGCTCCTGACCGGCCAATTTGCCGCTGAGGAAGCGGTTCGGCTTGAGGAAGAAGGAAAGGACCAGCGCGCCGTTCGGGGAGCGGGCAACATGCTGGTTGCCCTTCGGGCGCCAGACATAGTCACCGGCTTTGCACTCGCCCTCGTCATCCACGATGCTGCCTTCCAGCACGTAGGTCTGCTCGATCTCGACGTGCTCGTGCAGGTCGAGTTCGGTGCCGGGCTGCCAGCGGAAGAGGGCGGTGAGGAGGCCGGTCGCCTTGTCCTCCAGCAGGACCTTCATGTCGATGCCGGGCGTCGGCGTCGGCTTCCAGGGAAGGGAAGCGACGTCCACATAGCGGGAGTCGGTCGCGGCCAGCTGGTCCTCGCCCGCGAGATGGGGGGTGTTCGCCATGGATCCTCCGTCAGGTCGGGTGCTTCGTTCGTCCGTCTGCGTCAGGCGAGCAGCAGCAGCGCGGCCTCGCGCGCCGTCTGGCCGACCCTCACGCCCTTGGCGGCGGCGGTCCGGTTCACCGCGCTGATCACGCCGTCGAAGTAGGTGCTCTGCCCGTCGCCCATGCGGGCGGTCATCGCGTCCACCGAGGCGCCGGCGATGCCGTCCACATCCACCTCCGGGAGGGCCGAGATGCCGCTGTTGTTCTTCCCGATGGAGCCGTCGGAGCAGATGAAGCCCCACGGGCGGAAGGTGCGGAAGTACTCGACGACGCTCCGGCCGGTGTGACCCGCAGTGCAGAGCACGTTGCGCTCACGATCCTCTTGCAGGGAGAAGGCAATGGAGTCGGTGCAGACGATGCTGCGGCCGTGCGGGCCGGTGTGGACGACCAGGCGGCGTGCCGGGTCGAAGCTGGCCGGCTTGCGCGAGCCCGTGAGGAGCGCGTCCACCGCCTCGCGCACGGTCAGCCCCGGTGCCAGCCCAAGATGCTGGGCCGCGTCGTTCACGCGGCTCAGCACACCGTGGTCGTACATGTCGCGGCCGTTGCCCATCTCGGCGGTGCGGGAGTCCACGGCGGCGGCGGGCACGCCGAGCGCCTCGTAGAACCAGAGCCCGGCGATGCCGGCGCCGTCCTTGCCGATGCCGCAGTCGAGGCCGATCGCGGCGCGCGGCTTCGCGGACATCACCATGCGGGCGCACAGCACGCCGGCGTAGGAGGACGCGACGACCACGTCACCGGCGCAGGGGTGCGCGGCGACGAAGGCTTCGACATGGGTGGCGGAGTCGAACACCAGCGCCCGGCCGGCGGGGGTGTCGTGGATCTCGGGTGCGTGGAGCTCGGCCAACCGCGTCCTCCATCAAATCTCTCCATATGAGAATATCTATTAGATCTCCTTCAGCAAGCCTGTCAAGAAAATCTTTTATGGTGAGAGATATGGGGTTCCAAGCACTGGGCGGCCTGCTCACCTCCGGGTCGGACGTGCGCAGGCCTTGGATCTTCGGGGTGCCGCACGGGACAGCGGACGGCGCGGCCCGGGTTCCGGTCGGCCAGGCGCGGGGATGCCCGCTCGGCTGCGCGGCGTTCGTGTCGGCGGCGGCGACGCCGATCGGCCCCGGGCGCGGTGGAACCTGCCCATCCGGCAAGTCCTTTGGGGCACCCGCGAGGCCGCCGCGGCCGCCGCTGGCTGGGGACGTCCTACGCCGGCCCCTCTGGTCCAAATCGCGGCCGGCAACCGCGACCCTTCTCCCCGAGCCGGCGGCCGGGGGACCGCCCAGCGCTCGCCAGCAGCGTCGTGTGGACGGGGCGTGCCGGCGGACGGCGGCCGCGCGCCCGCCGTCCCACCAGGCACGACGTCGATCGGAAGGGTGGCAGGCGTGGGCGCCCCTGCGGCGGGCCCCGCCGTTCCGGGAACGCCTCGCCGCGGTCGGCGCGGAGCCGACTAGAGCAGTTTCTCCTCATTCCGGCTCATAGCCAGCGGCGGTGAAGTAGTTCGCGCACTGGGTTGGAGAGAAGGTGGGGAGTGCCGCGCGGATGGCCTCCCAGAGCTCGTCGGGGGTCCGTGCCGCGGCTTTTCGGAGCAGCGCCTTCAGCTTGGCGAAGGCGTTCTCGATCGGGTTGAAGTCCGGCGAGTAGGGCGGCA
>DASQVL010000637.1:0-7774 GCA_035640795.1 Crenalkalicoccus sp.
GATAATCCGCGCTGTCGAAGCAGGCCGCCATCGCTGCGCGCAGCCCCTCCGTGTCGCGGTCCGCCCGATCCTGCAGCACCGCCTTCACCGTGCGCTTGTTCGTCACCAGCGAAAGTGGCGCGTTCGCGGCCATGGTCGCCGCCAGCGTCGCGACCGTCTCGGCCAGCGCGGCCACCGGCACCACGCGGTTCACCAGCCCCATCCGCTCCGCCTCCGCGGCCGGGAAGCGATCGCCGGTCATCAGGATCATGTGCGCATGCGCCGGACCCACCAGGTCCACCAGCGCACGCACCATGTCGAAGCCGTAGGCGATGCCGAGCTTCGCCGCCGGGATGCCGAACTGCGCGTCATCCGAGGCGATGCGGATGTCGCAGGACATGGCGATGCCAAGTCCGCCGCCCATGCAGAAGCCGCGGATCTGCGCGATCACCGGCTTGGCGAAGGCGGAGAGCTTCGCGCGCCCCGCGCTGGTCAGCCGGTCATAGTCCTGCTGCGCGGAGGCGTCCGCGCGGTTCTTCTCGAACTGGCTGATATCGGCGCCGGAGACGAAGGCCTTGTCCCCCGCCCCCTCCAGTACCACGCAGCGCACCGCCGCGTCCTCGGCGAACAGGTCGAGCGCGGCGGCGAGCCCGCTCCACATGTCCACCGACATGGCGTTGCGCTTTTCCGGCTGGTTGAACACCACCCGGCCGACGCCGTCCTCGACGCGCGCCAGGATCTTTCCGTCCGCGAATTCCATCCCGCTCATGCCCCGCCGAGCACGCCCTTGGCGCGCAGTTGATCGATCTCCGCCGGGCTCAGCCCGGCCTCCGCCAGCAGCTCGGCGCCATGCTCGCCGAGCTCCGGCACGTCGCGCGTGACGCCGGTCTCCAGCCCCTCGATGTTCAGCGGGCTGGCGACCACCTTGATGTCGCCGCGCTTCCGGTGGCGCATCGGCATCGCCATGCCCAGGTGCTGCACCTGCGGGTCCTGGAACACCTCGCGGATGTCGTTGATCGGGCCGCAGGGGATGCCGGCTTCCTCGAGTCGCGCGATCCACCATTCGGCGGGGCGCGTCCGCGTCACCTCGGCGACCGCCGCATTCACGCGCGCGCGATCGGCGCTGCGGCCCTTCACCGTCTGCCATTCGGGCACGGCGAGCCACTCCTCCTTGCCCGCCACCTTGCAGAACACCTCCCACAGCTTGGGGGAGGAGGCGGCGATGTTGATCGGCTTGTCGGCGGTGGGGAACACGCCCATCGGGATGTTCACCGGGTGGTCGTTGCCGGCCTGGCCGGCGACCTCGCCATCCATCAGGAAGCGTGTCGCCTGGAAATCCAGCATGAAGACCTGGGCTTCCAGCAGCGAGGTATGCACGTAGCGGCCCACCCCCGTCCGCTCGCGCTCATAGAGCGCCAGCATGATGCCGAGGGCGAGCAGGTTGCCCGCCGTCAGGTCGTCGATCGGGATGCCGACGCGCATCGGCCCGCGCCCAGGCTCGCCGGTGATGGACATCAGCCCGCCCATGCCCTGGGCGATCTGGTCCACGCCGCCGCGCGTGGCGTAGGGCCCGGTCTGCCCGAAGCCGGAGATCGAGGCATAGACGAGGCGCGGATTCAGCGGCCGCAGGTCCTCATACGCGATCTTCAGCCGGTGCTTCACCTGCATGCGCATGTTCTCGACCAGCACATCGGCGCGCGCGGCGAGCTTCAGGAAGGCCGCATGCCCGTCCGGGTGCTTCAGGTCGAGCGCGATGGCCCGCTTGTTGCGGTGGAGGTTCACGAAGTCGAAGCCGTCCCGCGCCCCGCCCAGCCCCTCATTCACCCCGGGCGGCTCCACCCGCACCACATCGGCCCCCCAGTCCGCCAGGTGGCGCACGCAGGTGGGGCCGGCGCGGGCGAGGGTCAGGTCCAGCACGCGCAGCCCGGCGAGCGGCAGTCGCGCCTCCGCGGCGAGCTTCGGGTCGGTCGGCGATTCCGGCATGCGTATCTCCCCTGCCCCGGGCCAGGGTAGGGCGGCGCGCCGCCCGGGGCTAGGCCATGCCGAAATGCAGGCCGTGGCGTTCCGCATAGCTGCGCAGCGCCGCCGGGTCCTGGCGCGCCATGGCGAGCGCGACATGCCCGTCCGGCCGCACCAGCATCGCCGCGTCGCGCGCGAGCCCGGCCGCCGCGGCCGCGCCGGTCCAGGGGAAGGCGTGCAGCGCGACGCCAAGCTCCCGCGCCGCCCCGGTGAGTGCCGGCGCGGCCTCGCCATGCACGTGCAGCTGCCAGTCCAGGGAGCGCAGTGGCGCGAAATTGTCCACCTCGGCGACCCAGGGCAGGCGGTCGCCGCCCTGCACCTCGCCCGCCGCGCCCTCGCTCAACGGGCTGTCATGGTAGGCGATGCGCACCTGGGAGATGGTGCGGAACATGACGCGCCGCGCCGCCGAGAAGCCCCAGAGGAAGGGCAGCAGGTGCGGCATCAGGAAGCGCCGCAGGATCTGGCTGCCGGGGCCCGAGCCCGTGATGGAGCGGAAGGCGCGGTCGGTGCTCTCCACCAGGCTGCGGGCGAAGCCGATGCGCTCCGGCTCGTAGCTCTCCAGCAGGGCGGGCGCGGCGCGGCCGCGCAGCACCTGTGCCAGCTTCCAGGCGAGGTTCACCGCATCGCCGATGCCGGTGTTCATGCCCTGTCCGCCGGCCGGGCTGTGGATGTGCCCGGCATCGCCCGCCAGGAAGCAGCGCCCTTCGCGGAACCGTGCGGCCACGCGGTGGTGCACGCGGTAGGTGGAGAACCAGTTCACCTCCGCCACGCGGATGCCGACGAGGCGCTCGGCCACCGGCCGTACCGCCTCGAAGCCGATATCGGGGCGCCCCGCCACCTCCCGCGGCACCAGGCCGATCAGCCGCTGCATGCCGGAGGAGCGGACGGGCAGCAGCAGCGCGAGCAGGTCGGTGTCGAGGTTGACGAAGAGGTCGCGGGTGAAGCCGCCTTCGATGCGGATATCGGCCACGTAGAAGAGCTGCTCATAGGTGCCGCCCGGGAAGCCGAGGCCGAGCCCCTCCCGCACCCGGCTGTGCGCGCCGTCGCAGCCGCAGAGATAGGCGGCCTCGGCGCTCTCCTCCGCGCCGCGGCGGCGGAGCGTCGCGCGCACGCCATCGGCGTGCTGCGTGAAGCCGAGGAGCTCGGTGTCCCATTCGACCTCGACCCCGGCCTCGCGCAGCCGGGCGACGAGGAAGCGCTCATGGTCATCCTGCGGGTAGCAGAGCATGAAGGGGAAGGGGCTGAGCGCACCGCCGCCGAGATCGGCGAAGGCGAGGCGCGCCACCTCCTCCCCGCCCTCCCGCAGGTGCAGCGTCTCCGCCCGCACCCCCTCGGCCACCACCTGCTCCGCCAAGCCGAGCTGGTCGTAGAATTCCAGCGTGCGCGCCTGCACGGCCATGGCGCGGGAGGCCTCGCCGGGCCCGGAGCTGCGCTCCAGGATGCGCGGCACGATGCCCTGGCGGGCGAGGAAGAGGGCGAGGACGAGGCCGGTCGGTCCGGCGCCCGTGATCAGCACCTGGGTGGCGGCCATGGCGGGCTCCTCCTGCGCAGGAGACGCGGTGCGGTCCGTATCTAGCCCCGCACCGCGCGGTCCAGGAAGCCATCCACTCTTGTGCCGCCGCCCCGCCGGTTACGCCAGCGCCGCGCCTTCAATGACGTTCCCGAAGCGCTCCCAGGTGCTGCCGGTCCAGCGCTGCAGCTGCATGTGCCGGATCGGGTGGTAGTTGGTCGGGCTGGTGTTCACCCGGATGCCGGGCAGCAGCACCGGGAGCTCCACATCGTGCAGGTTCGTCGCCTGGCGCATCACGTGCTCCCGCGAGAAATCGCCCTCGCACTGCTGCAGCACCCGCATCAGCGCGGAGGAGGCGCCATAGGCGGAGACGTAGCCGGAATCCTCGATGTCGCCGTCGGGGAAGTATTTCGCCATGAAGGCGCGCCATTCGCGCATGCCCGGATCGCTGTCCCACGCCCGGTCATTCGCCACCTTGTAGTAGGCGGAGGTGATGATGCCGACGGCCTTCTCCGGCCCCGCCGGCTGGATGACGGAGCCGATGGAGATCGCGACGTTGGATTGGTAATAGAGCGGCCGCCAGCCGATGTCGTGGACCTTGCGCATGGCCTGGGCGGCGAATTTCGGCGTGGTCGCCGAAAGCAGCACCTCGGCGCCACTGCCCTGCAGCCCCACCACCTGACTGTCTATGGTGGGATCGGACGTCTCGTAGGATTGCAGCGTGACGACGCTCTCGAAGCGCTCACCCAGCACGTCGCGCACGCCGGCCACATAGTCCTTGCCGAAATCGTCGTTCTGGTACAGCAGGGCGAGCCTGGCGCCCGGCCTCTGCTCCTGCATGTGCTTGGCGTAGATCTGCGCCTCGGTCCGGTAGCTCGGCTGGAAGCCGATGGTCCAGGGGTGCTCCTTGTAGTCGCCCCACTTGTCGGCCCCCGTGGCGAGGAACAGGTGCGGCACCTTGCGCTGGTTCACGTAGCGGACGATGGCGCTGTTCGTCGCCGTGCCCAGCGTGTTGAACAGGAAGGCGACCCGATCCTGCTCGACCAGCCGACGCGCCTGCTCCACCGTCTTGGGCGGGCTGTAGGCGTCGTCATAGGTGATGAAGTTGATCTGCCGTCCGGCGACGCCACCCTGCTCGTTCACCATGCGGAAGAAGGCCTGTTCCGCGCGGCCGATGACGCCATAGGCGCTGGCCGGGCCGCTATAGGGCATGATGTTGCCGATCCTGATCTCCCGGTCGGTGACGCCCGGCGTCTCCGCGGCGTGCGACAGGCGGGGACGGGCCAGCGAGGCGAGGGCGGCGCCCGCCAGCAGGGTGCGGCGACCTGTCATGCGTTTTCCTCCCGGTCCTTTCCAGGCGCTCAGCTGCCGGCGCCACCTTCGATGATGCCGCCGAAGCGCCGCCATGTCTCGCCCGTCCAGCGCTGCAGCTGCATGGCGCGGATCGGGTGGTAGTTGGTCGGGCTGGTGTTCACCCGGATGCCGGGCAGCAGCACCGGGAGCTCGAGCTCCTTCAGCGCGGTCGCCTGATGCATGACGCTCGGGCGGGAGAAGTCTCCGCGGCACTGGTCCAGCACGCGCCGCAGCGTCAGGCTGGCGCCGTAGGCGTAGACATAGCTGGCATCCGTCAGGTCGGCCTCCGGCAACTGGCGGCGCATGAAGCCGCGCCATTCGTTCATGCCGGGATCGTCCTGCCAGGACGGGTCGGTCGGGTCCTTCAGATAGGCGGAGGTGATGATGCCCACGCCCTTCTCCGGCCCCGCAGGCTTCATCACGCCGGCGACCGAGATCGAGACATTGGTCAGGACGTGCAGCGGCCGCCATCCGATATCGTGGACCTTGCGGATCGCCTGGGCTGCGAATTTCGGCGTCGCCGCCGTCATCAGCACCTCCGCCCCGCTCGCCTGCAGCGCGACCACCTGGCTGTCCAGCGTCGGGTCCGTCACCTCATAGCTCGCCGTGGTGACCAGCTGGTCGAAGCGCGGGCCGAGCACGTCGCGCAGCCCGGTCAGGTAGTCCTTGCCGAAATCGTCGTTCTGGTAGAGCAGCGCGATGCGCTTGCCGGGCGCCTCGGCGAGCATGTGCTTGGTGTAGATCTGCGCCTCGGTCACGTAGCTGGGTTGCCAGCCGATGGTCCAGGGCGTCTCCTTGTAGTTGCCCCACTTGTCGGCGCCGGTGGCGACGAAGAGGTGCGGAATCCTGCGCTGGTTCAGGTAGCGCACGATGGCGGAGTTGGTGGGCGTGCCCAGCGTCTGGAACAGGAAGGCGACGCCATCCTGTTCGACCAGGCGCCGCACCTGCTCCGCCGTCCTGGCCGGGCTGTACCCGTCATCATAGGTGATGAAGTTGATCTGCCGGCCGGCGATGCCGCCCTGCGCATTCATCATGCCGAAGAAGGCGCTCTCCGCCCGGCCGATCACCCCATAGGCGCTGGCCGGGCCGCTATAGGGCATGGTGTTGCCGATGCGGAGCTCGGTCGCGGTGACGCCGGGCGTCTCCGCCATGCCGAGGCGCGGCGCGGCGAGGCCGCCGAGGGCGGCGCCGGCGAGCAGCGTGCGGCGATGCAGCATGCCTCGTTCTCCTCCCCGTTCTGCCCTGCGCACTTCGTGGCGGCGCGCAATTGGTCGTGGCCGGGGAGGGCAGGCTGCGGCGGGCCTGCCTCCCCGGTGTCTGGTCCGCGCACTGTCGCGCAGGGTGGCAGGGGCAGGACGTCACGGATCCGTGATGGTTCTTGGCGGCGCTTGCGGGCGGGCGACGCGCCCCGCAATCCGGGCCCGCCGATGCAGCCCGTGGACCTCGCCCTCTGCCTTGCCGTCGATGTCTCGGCCAGCGTGGACTACGACGAGTTCGGCCTGATGGTGGGCGGCTATGCGGCGGCCTTCCGCGACGGCGGGATCGGGACCGCCTGCGCCGCCGGGCCGCGCGGCGCCATCGCCTGCTGCGTGCTGTTCTGGTCCGGCGCCGGCGCGCAGGAGGTGGCGGTGCCCTGGGCGCGGCTGGACGGCGCGGCGGCGGCCGGCTCCTTCGCCGCGATGATCGAGGATGCGCCGCGCTTGCCGCAACCGGGGGCGACGGCGCTGGGGGAGGGGATGGCAGCCGGCATCGCCCTGCTGGCGCGCTGCCCGGCGGCGGCGGCGCGGCTGGTGCTGGACGTCTCGGGCGACGGTCAGAACAACCAGGGGCGCCCGCCGGCGCCGGTGCGCGACATCGCGGTGGCGGCGGGGATCACGGTGAACGCGCTCGCCGTGCTGAACGAGGAGCCGGACCTGCTGGAGCACTACCTGGCGGAGGTGATCGGCGGGCCGGGGGCATTCGCGATGGAATGCGCGGATTACGCGGCCTTTGCGGAGGCAATCCGGCGGAAGCTGGCGCGGGAGTTGGGCGGGGCGTTGCTGGCGTGAGGGTCAGCTTGCCCTTGGGGTAGGGGAACTTCCTCCCCCAGGGACCCCGCCATCCCAAGCCAGGCCCGCCCCCTCAATGCCCCGCATTGGCCCCCGAAAAATCCGGCGCCGCCAGCCCGCTCGCCTGCAGCTGCCGCGCCAGATGTGCCTTCAGCCGCTCCAGCCCCGCCTCGGTCTTCGCCTCCGCCCGCGCCACCAGCACCGCCTGGGTGTTGGAGGCCCGCAGCAGCCACCAGCCGTCCTCGGTCAGCACGCGCACGCCATCCACGTCCTGCACGCGCGCGCCCTCGGCCGCCAGCCGCTCCTTCACCTCCTGCACCACCGCGAATTTGCGGTCCTCCGGGCAATCAAACCGCAGCTCCGGCGTGTTGACCACCTGCGGCAGCGCGGCCCGCACCTCGGAGAGCGGCCGGTCCAGCCGCGCGACGATGCCGAGCAGCCGCACGGCGGAATACAGCGCGTCGTCGAAGCCGTACCACTTGTCGGCGAAGAAGATGTGGCCGGACATCTCGCCGGCCAGCGGGCTGCCGGTCTCCGCCATCTTCGCCTTGATCAGGCTGTGCCCGGTCTTCCACATCAGCGGCGTGCCGCCCGCCTTGGCGATCTCGTCGAACAGCACCTGGCTTGCCTTCACGTCGGCAATGATCGGGCCCGGACTCTTCCCCGCTGCCCGCAGCTGCGCCAGCACGTCGCGCGCCAGCAGGATCATCATCTGGTCGCCGAACAGGATGTGGCCCGCATCGTCCACGATGCCGATGCGGTCGCCATCGCCGTCGAAGGCGATGCCGAGATCGGCCTTCTCGCGCTCGACCTCCGCAATCAGCTGGGCGAGGTTCGCCGGCACCGTCGGGTCCGGGTGGTGGTT
>DASQVL010000638.1:0-16002 GCA_035640795.1 Crenalkalicoccus sp.
CCGCGGCGCGGAGGATGCGGCCGCGGCGGCGCTGACGCGCGAGGGCTGGGCGGTGCTGGCGCGCCGCCTGCGCACGCCGGCCGGGGAGCTTGACCTTGTGGCGGAACGTGACGGGCTGCTCGCCTTCGTCGAGGTGAAGGCGCGGCCGAGCCTGGCGGAGGCGGCCTTCGCGCTCGGCCCGCGCCAGCGGGCGCGGCTGCTGGCGGCGGCGGAGTGCTGGCTGGCGGAGAACCCTGGGCATGGCGCCGCGGGCATCCGCTTCGACGTGCTCCTCGTTGCGGCGGACGGCACGGTGCGACGGATTGCTAACGCGTTCCGGGCGGAGTCATAGGTGACCCCTCGGCGAGGACTGCCCGCGTCAGTCGAGCCGCAGGTCGAGTGTTCGGATGAGCCGCCCGTCACGCTCGCGGCCCTCTCGGATCGCGGCGCGCACCTCCTCCGGCCCGCCCTGACGCGGCTCGAGCCCGACGCCGGTCACGAAGCGCTCGCGGAACTCCGGTGCCGCGGCGGCGCGGAGGATCTCGGCTGACAACCGCTCGAGCACCGGCCCGGGCGTCCGGGCCGGGGCGGCCACCGCGAACCAGGCGCGCGACATCAGGCCTGGGACGCCAGCCTCCGCCGTGGCCGGCACTCCCGGCAGCGTCTCCTGCGGATGTTCGTGCAGCACCGCCAGCGCCCGGAGCTTGCCGGCCTCGATATGCGGCAGCGCCGGGCCCTGGCGGTGATCAGCAGCTGGATCTGGTCGGTGAGCAGCGCCGTCATCGCGTCCGCCGCGCCGCGGAACGGGACGTGCATCATGTCGCAGCCGGCGAGTTCCTTCAGCATCTCCCCCTCGAGATGCGGGGTCGAGCCGAGGCCGAAGGAGCCGTAGTTCAGCGTGCCGGGCTGGGCTCGCGCCAGTTCGACCAGGTCGCGCAGCGTCCGCGCCGGTGAAGAAGCGGGGACCAGCACCGTCTCCCCTTGCGCATTTCCTCCAGGACCGTCCGGTGCGGCGAGTTGCGGGCGCAGCTGTCCTTAAATCCCCCGTTGGTCTGAGCGCCCCTAAACCTTGGTCTAAGGAGGCCAATCGCAACGCAGGGTATCGCCTTGTGGATGCGAATTCTAGAATGATGCCAAAGGCGGCCTTCGACATAGTTGCGTGCCCAGCGGCCGCCAGCAGAGGCACCCATGACCACCACCGCACCGCGGACGACGCTACATGCGCCACCCAGTGGCACGTCCGCGGGGCGTAGCCTGACCATGCGACGCGGCATCTGGATCGGCATCATCCTGCTGGTGATCGCGGGCGGCTTTGCCTTGACGAGGCGATCGGACCACGCGGCCCCGGCCGCCCCGACGCCGCCGGCGGCACCGGTGACAACCGTTGCGGCCGTCGAAGGCGACGTCCCGATCGAGCTCGACGCGTTGGGGCGCGTCCAGGCCCTCAACACGGTGACCGTGCGGGCGCAGGTGGCTGGCCAGATCCAGAAGTTCGGGTTCGAGCAAGGTCAGGCCGTGGCGCCGGGCCAGTTGTTGGCGCAGATCGACCCGCGCCCCTTCCAGGCGACGGTCGACCAGGATCGCGCCAATCTCGAACGCGACCGCGCAAACCTGGCCAATGCCGAGGCCGATCTCCGCCGCTACATTCCACTCTCCAGCAAAGGCCTCGTCTCGACACAGCAGGTCGACACGCAGCGCGCGCTCGTGGCGCAGCTCAAGGCGACCGTCGCCGCCGACGAGGCAGCGTTGGATCGAGACCAGGTGCAGCTCGGCTACACCTCGATCACCGCGCCAATCGCGGGTATCGCCGGGGTGCGCTTCGTCGATCTGGGCAACGTGGTGAGCCCGACCGACCCGCAGGGCATCGTCACTGTCAACCAGGTGCAGCCGATCTACGTGCTGTTCAGCCTGCCGCAGGCCAATCTGCCGGAAATCAAGACGCGTGCAGCCGCGGCCGGGAATGACGGGCTCGTCGTGGAAGCGTGGGCGCAGGACAATTCGCGGAAGCTCGGTACCGGGCGGCTCTCGGCCATCAACAACCAGGTGGATATGACGAGCGGCACCGTCAACCTGCTGGCGACATTCCCGAATGCCAATGAGTTGCTCTGGCCCGGCGCGTTCGTGAATGTCCGCCTGGTGCTGGACGTGAAGCATGACGGCCTCACGATTCCCGCCGCGGCGCTGCAGTACGGGCCGGAGGGCACCTACGTCTGGACGGTTGCCGCGGATGGCACGGCGCATCCGACGCCGGTGACGGTGCAGCAGTCGGTGCATGGGCAGGCGCTCCTGTCGTCCGGCCTCAGCGCGGGCGTGCAGGTCGTGAGCAGCGGCCAGTACGGGCTCGTGCCCGGGGCGCGTGTCGCCGTCCAGGGCAGCGGGCCGCAGCAGGCGAATGCCTCGTCGCCGCCCCCACAGATGCGCAACACGCAGACCGATCGCCTGGGGTTCGCGCCATGAGCGCGGCGGATGCGCCCTCGCCTCCGGAAGAGGCGGCCGAGAACGCCGGCGGCGGACTGTCGGCGCCCTTCATCAGGCGGCCGATCGCCACGATCATGCTCATGGTCGGCATTCTCCTGGTGGGGTTGGCCGCCTACGGGCAGCTTCCGGTCGCTTCGCTGCCGACGGTGAATGTCCCGACGGTCCTGGTCACCGCCCAGCTTTCCGGCGCCGATGCGCAGACGAACGCGTCGGCGGTGACCACACCGCTTGAGGCGCAATTCGGCCAGATTCCCGGCCTGACGCAGCTCACCTCCTCCAGCGCCAACAGCTTCTCGACGATCGCGCTGCAGTTCAGCCTGAGCCGCACCATCGACAGTGTCGCCCAGGACGTGCTTGCCGCGATCAACGCCGCAACCGCCTTTCTGCCCAGCGGATTGATCCAGCCGCCGGTCTATCGCAAGACGAACCCCGCGGACACACCGGTGCTGATCCTGGGCCTGACCTCCGACACCTTGCCGCTCACCACGGTGAGCGACTACGGCCAGAATATTCTGCTGCCGCGTCTGTCGCAGGTCTCGGGCGTCGGCCTGGTGACGATCGGCGGCGCGCAGCAGCCGGCCATGCGCATCGAGGTGAACCCGGCGCAGCTGGCCGCCCACGGGCTCACGCTCGAGGATGTGCGGACGGCGGTCACGCTAGGCACCGTCGACGGCGCCAAGGGTGTGCTGCAAGGGCCGCAGCAGTCATTCGCGCTGCAGACAAACGACCAGCTCTTCAGCCTTGCGGAGTATGAGAACCTCGTCATCGCCTACCGCAACGGGGCTCCGGTGCTGGTGCGCGACGTCGCGCGTACCGGGATCGGCCCGACCAACAGCCTGCTCGCCGGCTGGTACAACCGGCAACGGGCGGTGATCCTGAACGTCCTGCTGAGCCCCGGCGCCAACGCCATCACGACCGTGGATGCGATCAAGGCGGAACTGCCGCGCCTCGTAGCATCGCTGCCGCCCGGCGTGAAGGTATCCACAGTCTCCGACCGCACCCAGACCATCCGCGCCTCGGTCAGCGACGTCGAGTTCACGCTGATCCTGACCGTGGGCCTCGTGGTCATGACGATCTTCCTGTTTCTCCGCAAGCTCTGGGCCACGGTGATCCCAGGCATCGCCGTGCCGCTCTCCATCGTCGGCACCTTCGCGGTGATGTATGCGCTCGGCTACAGCCTGGACAATCTCTCGCTCATGGCGCTCTCGATCGCCGTGGGCTTTGTCGTCGACGACGCGATCGTCATGATCGAGAACGTGTCGCGCTATCTCGAGGAGGGGATGCGCCCGCTCGAGGCGGCGCTCAAGGGCGCCGGCGAGATCGGCTTCACCATCCTGTCGATCGCCATCTCGCTGATCGCCGTGTTCATCCCGCTGTTCATGATGGGCGGCGTCGTCGGCAAGATGCTGCAGGAGTTCGCCGTCACGGTGGCGGTCGCGATCGTCGTGTCCGCCTTCGTGTCATTGACGCTCACGCCGACGCTGTGCGCGCTGTTCCTGAAGCCCGAACCCAAAGGCGGGGCGAAGCATGGGCGGCTCTACCAGGCGGCGGAGCGCGCCTTTGACTGGCTGCTGGCCCGGTACGACAGCGGGCTCCGCTTCGCGCTCCGGCACCAATTCGCGACGCTCATGGTCATGATGGCGACGATCACGGTGACCGGCGTGCTCTACGTCGTCATCCCCAAGGGGTTCTTCCCGGAGCAGGACACCGGGATGATCGCCGGGATCACCGAAGCGGGGCAGGACATCTCGACGAACAGCCTCAGCGAGCGCCAGCAGGCGGTCACCGACATCCTCCTCAGGGATCCTGCCATCGCGACGGTGGCGAGCTACATCGGTCCGGGGCCCTCCTCGGCGTCGCCGAACCAGGGCCGCATGTGGATCGCCCTCAAGCCCTACAACCAACGCCCGGTGGTGCAACAGGTCATCGCACGGCTGAACGAGCAGCTTCAGGGAGTCCAGGGCATCCGTCTCTACATGCAGGCGGCGCAGGACCTCACCATCGGCGCCCGCGTGGCGAAAGCGCAGTATCAGTACTCGATGATCGACGTCGATCCGCAGGAGCTCAGCTACTGGGCGGCGAGAATGGTGGACGAGCTCAAGAAGATCCCGGGCCTGTCGGACATCGGCACGGACGAGGCATCGAACGCGCCGCAGCTGAGGATCGAGATCGACCGCATGGCCGCCGCGCGTTTCGGCATCACGCCGCAGGACATCGACAACACGCTCTACAATGCCTTCGGCGAGCGCCCCACGACCAAGGTCTTTACGCCCTACGGTCAGTACTTCGTCATCATCGAAGTCGATCCGACCTTCCGCAGCGGTCCCGGCGCCCTGGATCAAATCTATTTCCGCTCCTCGACCGGGGCGGCCGTGCCGCTGCGGCAGGTCGCCAGCATCACCACGCGGAGCGCTCCGCTCGTCGTCAACCATCAAGAGCAATTCCCGTCTGTTACGATCTCGTTCAACCTGCAGCCCGGCGTCTCCATCGGCACGGCGGTGACCGCCGTGGATCATGTTCGGAGCCAGCTCCACCTGCCGGAGACCATCCAGGCGTCCTTCCAGGGCACTGCGCGCGCCTACCAGACGGCGCTTTCGGGCCAGGTGCCGCTGATCGGCGCTGCGCTGATCGCGATCTACCTGATCCTCGGCATGCTCTACGAGAGCTGGATTCATCCGATCACGATCATTTCCACCCTACCATCGGCCGGCCTCGGCGCGCTGCTCGCGCTGATGGCGGTCGGCATGCCACTCGATGTGATCGGGATCATCGGCATCATCCTGCTGCTCGGCATCGTCAAGAAGAACGGCATCATGATGGTGGACTTCGCCCTGGCGGCGCAGCGCGGCGGCAAGTCGCCGCTGGACGCCGTGCACGAGGCCTGCCGCCTGCGCTTCCGTCCGATCCTGATGACGACGATCTGCGCCATGCTCGGCGGGGTGCCGCTGATGGTCGGCACCGGCATTGGATCGCAGATACGCCAGCCGCTCGGCTACGCGATCGTCGGCGGCCTTGCGGTCTCGCAGATCCTGACCCTGTTCACGACGCCGGTCGTCTACCTTTACATGGACCGTCTCGGGGGGCTCATCTCGCGCCGGCATCAGGCGGCCGGCGCCCCTGTCGCCGGGCCCGCGGAATGACGGGGCTGGGAGAGGTGCCGGCGAAGACCCGGCGCGCCGCACCGATCGCCCTGCTGCTGCCGGCCGCGGTCGGCGCCTGCAGTCTCGGCCCCCACTACAAGCGCCCGGAAACCGCTGTCCCGCGCGAATGGAACACGGCCGCGCCGAGCGCCCGGGAGGCGTGGCCCTCTGCCGAGTGGTGGAGGGGCTTCCGCTCGCCGCGCCTCGATGCGCTCATCGCCGAGGCGCACAGCCGCAACACGGATCTCGGCGCCGCGGCGGCCCGCGTCCGGCAAGCTGACGCCCAGGCGCGCATCGCGGGCGCGCCGCTGCTGCCGTCGGTGGGCGCCAATGTCGGCGCCGCGCCGACCCGACTCCTGAACAATCTCGGCAGGGAGCGTCACTTCACGCGCTTTCAGGGAATCCTCCAGGCGAGCTACGAGATCGACTTCTGGGGCAAGAACCGCGCGGCGCTCGAGGCGGCCGAGGCGTCGGCGAGCGCCAGCCGCTACGATTGGCAGGTTGTCTCGCTCACGATCACGGCGGGCGTGGCGGCGAGTTACTTCCAGGCGCTCGGGCTGCAGGACGAGCTGCGTGTCGCACGCGACAATGTCACGCGGGCACAGCGCGACCTGGACGGCATGGCCCAGCAGCAGGCGCAAGGCATCGTGCCGCTGCTCGCCGTGGTGCAGCAGCAGGTCGTGGTCGACCGCCTTGCCGCGGCGATCCCGCCGCTCGAACAGCAGCTGGCCGCGACGAGGGATGCACTCGCCATCCTGGTCGGCAAGCTGCCGGAGGAGCTGGACCTTCCGGCCGGTTCGCTTGTCGACCTTTCGCTGCCCGCCGTCGCGCCGGGCCTGCCGTCGGAACTGCTGCTGCGGCGGCCCGACGTGCAGCAGGCCGAGGCGCAGCTCGTTTCGGCGAATGCGAACATCAGGGTTGCGCGGGCACAATTCTTCCCATCCTTCAATCTGAATCCGAGCGGGGGGGTGGCCAGCATGCTGCTGGCCCACGGTGGCGTGCCGGTGCTGGGCGTCTATTCGTTCGCCGCGTCGATCGTGCAGCCGATCTTCGAGGGCGGCAGATTGCGGGGGCAGCTCGAACTGTCCGAGGCGCGCTACCAGGAACTCCTGGAGGACTACCGCAAGGCCGCACTCTCGGCCTTCGGCGATGTCGAGGATGCGCTTGCCGCGATCAGGGCCACCGCCAACCAGCAGGCCGTCCAGGAGAAAGCTGTCGCCAGCGCCCGCCGTGCCTATCAGATGTCGCTCGACGCCTTCCACGGCGGTACCGAAACGATCCTGAGCGTGCTGGTGAGCGAGAGCGCCCTGTATATGGCGGAGAACGCGCGGGTTCAGGCGCGGCTCGCGCGCATTCAGGCGCTGGTGAGCTTGTTCAAGGCGCTGGGTGGCGGCTGGAAAACGTGACGGGCCGGTTCATGCCCTGTCACGGCGGTGACGCGGGTTCGAATCCCGCGCACCTCCTGCCACGGGACTCCCCACCTGGTGGCAAGGCTCCCTGCTAATCTCCGAGATCGGCGCTCCAGTCGTAGTACAGTGACCCGTCAATCGTCTTCCCTTCGGGGCCCGCAGAGAATCCGGAAGCGGCATCGGGGAGCGTCGCGTCATCGATGCTGACCACCTTCCCATCGCTGCGCTCGTCCAGTGCTTTGACCAAGGCGGGCAAAGGCATCTGGCCCCAGCGCTTCCGCACGGCCGCTGCTCGGAGGCATACGGTCCTCAGACCGCCAGCCTGGTCTCAGACGACCGCCTCGATCCGGCGTCGGATCTCCCGGTCCTGCAGGTCGCCCCGCGGTCGCAGGAGGTGGATCACCTCGTGCAGGGTCCGATGCACGACCGGGTCTGTGGCAGCGGCGCGGAACAGCGCGGCCTCGAAGCGTTGGCCGTCCTCGAACCCATCCGGCCGCTCGCCCCTGGTGCCGGGGAAGGCGAAATCCCCCGCCGCCGCCATGGTCCAGGGCGTCTCGAGCACGGACGGGATGGCCGCCATGAAGCTCGCCTGCGCCGCCGCAAGCGGGTCCGCCCCCGTCGCCTGTTCCAGGGCGTCCTGCAGCAGGCGCGCCTGCATCGCGGCAGCGGACATGCCCTGGCCGTACACCGGGTTGAACCGGCAGATGGAATCCCCGATGGGCAGCAGACCCCGGGGCAGCCGCGGCATCCGCTCGAAATGCCGCCAGACGCTGGCCGGGAAGCCGTAGTGGCGGATCTCCGCGGGGGGCTCCGCATGGCGCAGCACCTCGTGCAGCGTCGGCGTGCTGAGGCCGCGCAGCGCGGCGAGGAAGGAAGGCCAATCCCCGGGCCGAGCGCCCACACCCCGCTCGGCGAGCCCGACGATCCAGTCGTTCCCCTCGACCGGCAGGATCACCGCGTTCGAGGCCAGAGCCGGCGGATCGGGTTGCGTCAGAATGATGCTCGACGCGTAAGGCGAGCCGCTGGGGATCCGCACCACGACGCTGGCGTAGCGGATGTCGACACCGATCTCAGTCGCCGGTGGACGATCCCAGCCCAGGGAGTCGAGCGCCGCGAGTGCCAGAACACCGCGACCCGACGCGTCCACCACCAAGTCGCCTGCCAAGGTCTGTGGTCCGCCACGGCCGAGCTCGAACCGGACAGCCCGTACGCCGGCATCGCCCGTAGCGAGCGCGATCTCCGTGACGCGGGCGCCTGGCCAGAGCTCGACATTGTCCAGCGCCGCGACCCGGCGCCGCAGCGTGTGCTCGGTCAGCGGCCTCGAGGCGCAGAGCACCGAAAGGCCGCAGTCCTGCGCCGGCAGGACGCCGATCCCTGGCCTCTCCCACCGCACCTCCTTGGCGATCCCGACGCGGATGGCCCCAGCCTTGCCGAGGTCATTTTCGATGCCGGGGAAGAGGCTGCCGAGCGCCTTGAGTCCGCCGGCCAGAAGCACGTGTGGATGCCGATCCTGCGGTGTTCCCGCGCGAGATCCCGCGGATCGCGGCAGATCGTCGCGTTCCAGGACGGTAACCCGCTCGAAGGACGCGGCCAGGGCCCCGGCGGCGGCCAATCCGCCGATACCCGCCCCGACCACGACGGCATGTTCCCCCAGTCTGCGTGCCATGGTGCGATGCTCCTGCATTGCTGCGGAGACCAGTTCACCGCCCGCAGATCGCAGGATCGTTGCAGCCGACGGGGAGCCGCGTTGCAGCGGCAACAGGGAGGGGCCTCAGATGCGCCTCACCGGAAGCTCGAAGACGTAGCCGACGCCGCGCTCGGTCCGGATGATCGCCGGGCGGTTCGGATTCGCCTCGAGCTTGCGCCGCAGCCGCAGGATCTGGACGTCGATGCTGCGGTCGAAGACATCCTCGTGCATGCGCGTCGCCTGCAGCAGATGCTCGCGCGTCAACGGCCGCTGGGGCGCGCCGAGGAAGGCGACGAGGAGCGCATACTCCCCCTTGGTCAGTCTCACCTCCGTGCCGCCAGGCTCGGTCAGGCGCCTGGCCCGCCGGTCGAGCACCCACTCGCCGAAGGCCACGACGTCGCGTCGGTCGTTACGGCGCGGCGCCACCCCGGCGTTCCAGCGGCGGAGCACCGCCCGGATCCGCGCGAGCAGCTCCCGCAGGCTGAACGGCTTGGTGACGTAGTCGTCGGCGCCGAGCTCGAGCCCGAGCACCCGATCGATCTCGTCGCGCCGGTGGCCGGTCATGACGATCACGGGGGCATCCGATCGCGCGCGGATCAGGCGCAGCAGGTCGAGCCCGTCCTCGCGACCGAGCTGTAGGTCGAGGATGACGAGGGATGGCTCGTCGGCGGCGAAGGCGCGCTCCATCTCCTCACGGTCACCGACGCCGATGGCGCGGAAGCTGTGTTGGACCAGATAATCGACGACGAGCTGCCGCAGGGCCGGGTCGTCGTCGACCACCATCGCCCTGACGGCCGGCCCCGCGACCGGAGTGGAGCCCTGCCGAGTGCCAACTGCTGTGTCCATAAGTCCCGTTCCACAAGACCCCGTAATCCAGCACACCGCCGCGCCGGTGCGCCGCGCGCTGCGGCACATCGCCTGGCTTTGCCTGTTGCTCACGTTCCTCGTCGACCGCCCCGCCGCGCAATCGCCGGACCCGGCTCCCGGATCGGCGCGCGACGGGCCGATCACGGCGATTCCGGTCCCGCCCGCGCTCGACGCGCGAAAGGTGGCGCTTGGAGAGGGTCTCTTCCAGGACCGCCGGCTGTCCGGCGACCAGATGCGCGCCTGCTCCTCCTGCCACGACACGCGCAGCAACGGCGCGACAGCCCGGCGCCGGGACAGCGCGCCGGACGGGCAGCCCCTGCCGCTGAACACCAGCACCGTCTTCAACGCCGCGCTCAGCTTCCGCCTGAACTGGACGGGCTCTTTCCGAACCCTGGAAGCGCAGGCCGAGGCCTCCCTGCGCAACCCGGCGATCATGGGGGCAAGCATGCCGACCGTGCTCGCGCGACTCGCGGCCGATCCGGAGGTCGCAGGACAATGCCGCGCCATCCATGGTCGCGACCTCGATCAACATTGTGTGCTCGACGCGATCGCGACCTATGAGCGGTCCCTCCTGACGCCCGGCAGCCGGTTCGACCGCTGGTTGCTGGGCGACGAAGCGGCCCTCTCCGCCGAGGAACGCGAAGGCTACGGGCTGTTCCGGACGATCGGCTGCAGCTCCTGCCACCAGGGCGTGAACGTCGGCGGGAACATGTTCCAGCGCCACGGCATCTTCCATCCCCTCGCATCCCCCGAGCCGGAGGTCCTGCGGGTGCCGAGCCTCCGCAACGTCGCCGCCACGCCCCCCTATTTCCACGACGGCAGCGCCGCGACCCTCGAGGACGCCGTGCGCGGCATGGGCTTCGCCCAGCTCAACCGTACGCTCTCGGGCGAGGAGATCCGCAGCATCGTCGCGTTCCTGAACACGCTGACCGGCACCTACCAGGGGCGTCCGGTGAGCCCGTCGCCGCCATGAAGGCGGCACCCGCCGCCGCCGCCGCCGGCGTGGTGGCGATACTGCTGCTGCTGCTCACCTGGCTGCTGCTGCGCGGCTTCGACGTGGACGCACGCCCCTTCGACCGCGCCCTGTCGGCGCTCGACCAGGTCGAGCTGGCCGAGAGCGCCATGCACCGGGACGTCCTCAGCGCCCGGGCCGGCCTGCTGCGGAACTACGACCCCCTGTCGCAGGAGGTGCTGCTTCTCTGGGATGCAGTCGACCAGTTGCGCGGTTCGGTGGCCGACGCCGCAACAGTCGGACGGCTTGCATCCTGGCTGGACGCGCAGGAGCGGAGGCTCGAGGCCTTCAAGAGCGCGAATGCCCTGATCCGGAACTCGCTCGCGCAATTCGGCCTGCTCAGTGCCCGGCTCGCCGGGCCGGAGGATGGCGGGCCGGCCGTGCCCACCGCCGGAGCCCTCGCCTCGGCCATGCTGCATCTCGCGCTCGATACCTCCCCCGAGGCCGTGCGGGCGGTGGAGCGCGGCCTGGACCTGATCGCCGCGCAACCCCTGCCGCCCGGCCTCTCGGGCGCCGACGCCGTCGCGCTGCTGGCGCACGGCCGGCTGCTGCAGACGCAGCTGCCGGTGACGGACCGCACGCTGCGCGCCCTGCTCGATTCGTCGAGCCGGCCGGAGCGGGAAGCGCTCCGCGCGGACGTCCTCGCGCGGCAGGAGGCGGCCGATCACGCGGCGCGGCGCTATCGCCTCCTGCTCTACGCGACCTCGGTGGTGCTGCTCGGCGCCCTCGTCCAGCTCGGGCTGCGGCTCCGCGCCCGCGCCCTTGCGCTGCGGCGCCGTGCGTCCTTCGAGCGCATGCTCGCCTGCATCTCGACCCGCCTCATCAGCGCCGAGCCGGCGGATGTCGACGGCCAGGTGCAGCACGCGCTGGCGCAGGTCGCCGCGCATGTCGGGGCCGATCGGAGCTATCTCCTCCTCGGCGGACCATCCGGCCCGGTGCACGCCTGGAACGCCGAGGGCACCGCCTTCCCGGCAGGCTGGCCGGGCCGCGCATGGGCGCTCGCCGCCCGGCTGCGGCCGGGGGACGAGGGAATCGTCTGGGCCTGCCGCGCCAACAGCGGAGTGGCGTCCGGGATCGAGGCCGAGCTCGCCGCGGCCGGGCTGCGCAGCTGGATCGCCGCGCTCCGCATCGGCGCGAGCGGTGAGATCGATGCGCTGCTCGGCTGCGACCTCGTCGGGAGGCGCGCCAGGGCGGCCGCCGCCCAGGACGAACTCGCCCCGTTGCGGCTCGCCCTTGATGCGGTCGCCAACGCGGTCGAGCGGGCGGAACTGGAGCGCGAGCGGGCGCGGCTGGAGGCGCGGCTGAACCAGTCGCGGCGCATGGAGGCGCTGGGCACCTTCGCCAGCGGCATCGCCCACAATTTCAACAACATCCTTGGAGCGATCCTCGGCCATGCGGAGCTGGCCGAGGCGCGGGATGCCGCGGGCGGGACGGCCGCCAGCTCGGGCCTCGCCGAGATCCGTCGCGCCGGGGAACGCGCACGCGACCTGGTCGAGCAGATCCTTGCCTTCGGGCGCGGCCGCGCGCCGGTGCGGCGTCCACTCCCGGTGCGGGTCCTGGTGGAGGAGGCGGCGTCGCTGCTCCGCGCCTCGCTGCCCCCCGACATCGCGCTGGTGACCGGTCAGGCCCCGCTCGGGGCCATGGTCTCAGGCGATCCCGCGCAGCTGCAGCAGGTGCTCCTGAACCTCGCCACCAACGCCGCCCACGCGATGGAGGGAGGCGGGACCGTCATCGTCGAAGTGGATGTGCAGCGGGTCGCCCGCGCGCGCGAGGCCTCGCAGGGCGAACTCGTCCCGGGCGATTACGTCGTTCTCTCCGTCATCGACTCCGGGCGGGGCATGACCGAGGCGGCGGCAGCGCGCATCTTCGAGCCCTTCTTCACCTCCCGCGCCGCCGGGCATGGGCTCGGCCTCGCCACGGTCCGCGAGATCGTCCTCGCCCATGGCGGGGCCATCGATCTGCAAAGCGCGGTGGGGAGGGGAACGTGCTTCGTGGTCTGGCTGCCGCAGGCGAGCCCGGCGGAGCTGGCGGCGGCGGGTGCGGTGCCGCCGGGCATCGCCTTCGGTCGCGGCGAGACGCTGATGCTGATCGGCGACGACGCCGACCGGCAGCTGGGCGACGAGGAGTTGCTCGCCGCCCTCGGCTATGAGCCCATCGGCTTCGCGGACTTCGCCGAGGCCCTGGACGCACTCCGCGCCACGCCGGGGCGATTCGACGCCGCGATCCTCTGCCGCGCCGACCCCGCAGGCGCGACGCCGGGTCTGGTGGCCGAACTCCGCGCGGCGGCACCCGCGCTCCCGATCCTTCTGGCGACCGCCGAGACGGAGCCCCCGGCCCCGCGTGGCGTCGCCGCCGCCCTGCGCTGGCCCTTCGCCTACATCGAGCTGGCGGCGACCCTGCGGCGATGCCTGCCGGCCGTCGAAGCCCCGCCGTCGCATGTGTTGCGGCCGTAACCCGCTTTGCTGCGCCGCGGCATCGCGGCGAAACACCAAACAGGCAGTGTCCCCTTCGTCACGAGACGAGGGGACGGACATCATGGATCAGCCCATTCCGACGCAGCCCCGCAAGGCCGTGGTCAGCCGGGTCAAGGACCTGCGCTGGAACGCGTTCGCCGGCGGGCGGGGCAAGGCGACCGAGCATCTGGAAGCGATCGCTCAACGCTACGGGACCGCTTTCATGGGGCCGCCCATCCCGGCCTGACGTGGCGGGCTCATTCGGCGGCCCGGCGGGACCCCGCACGCACCCGTTTCCCATCACCCGACATCGGAACGGCCGACACGGCCCGGAACCGTGGATCGATGTCCATTGCACAACAAGGGACCAGAGCATGCTTCGCACCGTCACCCTCGCTTCCCTGCTCACGCTCAGCATCGGCGGCCCGGCTCGGGCTCAGGAGTCCGGCCCGCGCCAGATTGGCAGCGGCGATGACGCGCGCATCGTCTACCGGCCGATCCGCCCGTCGGATTCGCTGATAGCGCGTCGGGGCTTGCGGCCCGGCGGCTGACCGGGCCAGCCCGCCAGGACCAGGCAGCGCCCCCGCTCCGGCGGGCGTGCGACGGGGCGCCGCTCCATCACGTCAGGGATCCGTGGACCGCGCAACGAGGATCATCGCGGGGCTCCGCTCCGCGATGCAGGGTAAGGTGTCTGCCGGACGAGCCGCGCTACGAGGCGGCCGCCTCCCTGTGGGCGCGATCTCTTCACCTCGATGCTCCCGCTGCGGCGCGAGGCCGCGTGACACGCCGGATACGGCTGCGCTCGAGCGGTCCGGCCCAGCGCAGTCATGCGAGCGGGATGGTGCCGCCATCGATGACGTATTCCGTGCCGGTGATCGTGTCGGCGCGGGGCGAGACAAGGAATCCGATCAGTGCCGCGACCTCCTCCGCGGCATTCGGGCGGCCGATCGGGATGCCGCAGAGCGAGTGTATCGGCGCACGCCGCGCCCGACGCCTGATCCGTGCCAGACGGTGCCGGGACGACGGCCGGCAGCGCGCTTACCGCAGTTCCAGGTTCCAGAACACCGGCAATTCCTTCGTGCCGCGGACCACGTTGTTGCGGTAGGCCGTCTGCTGGAAATACTGCCCCAGCGGAAAATAGGGCACATCCCGCCACACCTGCTGCTGCATCTCGCGACCGGGCTGCTGCTGCGTGCCCAGGTCCGTCGCGTCGAACCAGCGCGCCCGCAGCTCCTCCAGCTTCTCGCTGGTCGCCCAGCCGACTGGCGCGTTGAGGCCGTTGCCGCGCATCCGGAAATGCACCGCGGGGTCCACCGTCTGCAGCCCTGGCGCGGCGGTGGGCGAGAGGTTCCACCCGCCTTGCGCCGGCGGGTCATTCTTCAGCCGGCGCTGCAGCAGCGTCGCCCATCGGCGGCCTGAAGATCCACCTCCATGCCGACCTTGCGCAGCATGTCGGCCGCGACCTCCGCCAGCGCGGAGATGGGCGGCAGATCGGCCGGTTGCAGCAGCGCCACCTTCTCGTCCTTGTAGCCGGCCGCCTGCAGCTCCCGCCGCACCTTGCCGTACAGGGCTCTATGAGATCGCGCGCGGTACACCTGCCTTTCCCAGCGGGCTGTCAAGCGCGGCGCGGTCCCATTTGCCGAGGTCCGCTACGGCATCGTAGGTGCTCTGCAGGAAATCCAGCAGCACTGAGTCCGGCACCTCGGCGGTCCGCACCGCATCGTAGGGCAGGACGAACTCGTTCAGATCCTGGCTGAAGAAGGCGGCCCCAGGCCGGACAGGAGCCGCGCCATAGCCCTCCGGCGCGGGGTAGGCGTAGGAGTAGAAGGCCGGGTATTCGACGGGGCCGCCGCCGCCCGGCCAGAAGCCCGCGCTGCTCACCTCATGGGAATAGGCCTCACGAACGACCTCGTCGGAGAGATGCGGAACGCCGCCCGGATGCTGCGGCGCGCGCCGACCCGAAAAGCGGGTCACCGCCAGGTCGAAGCTGCCCCAGAAGAAGTGCACGGGGCTGGCCTTGCCGATGAAGCCCGTGCGGAAGGCCTTGAACACGCGGTCGGCCTGCAGGAGCACGCGCCAGAAACGCTGGGCATATTCGGGGTCGTAGGCGGCATGCACCCGGTCCTCGCTGAAGCGGATCGGGTCCGGCACTTCGTTCGGCATCTCGTCGATCACGACCCGGATGTTGAGCTCGGCCAGCGCCGTCATGACCGCCGCGTGGAAATCCGCGACCGACTGGGCACGGAGCGGCATCCGCCACCCTGGGCCATCGCTGGTCTCGATACGCAGGGCGTGATCGATGAAGTCGAAGTCGATCTGGAACGCGCGTTCGCCCGAGGATATGGGCGAGGTGGTCAGGCCGCGTGCGGTCACATAGAGCGGGACGTGCCAGGAGTGATTGAGCCAAGGGGTCTGTGACAGCCGGATCTTGCCCAGGATCTGCGTCCAGAGATGCAGCGTCGTGCAGGTCTCCCGCCAGGCCGGGTAGGGCAGATCCGGCCATTGGCGCCGATCTGTTGCTTGTCGCGCCATGACAACCCTCCTGTGATACCGAAGTCATTGAGTTCGGACCTGCGCGGCCGGCGAAGCCGGCCGAGGCCGCGCCGGGAGCCGGGTTCCTGACCGAGCCCAAGGATCACGGACGGGAGATCCGCTGCTACTTGCGGGCCCCGGATGGGCATCTCATCAAGGTGGGCCAGGCCACGGGCCTTCCCGAAGGGGAGTAGTCCGGCAACCGCAGAGGCCTGCCCTCATGGGGGGCTCTTCGCCTTGGGACGGCTCGCCGCGCACGCGCGGTCGGCGACCGTCCCGTGGCGGCGCGTCAGTCTTTTCCGAGCCTCGCATCGACCGAATACCTGCCCGGTCCGGTGACATAGAGCAGGAGGAAGCCGCCGATGATGCTGAGGTTCTTGTAGAAGTTGATCGCGTTCCCGTATCGGGCGGCGCCCTCCATCGTCCAGAACGGGTGCCCGATGAG
>DASQVL010000639.1:0-9014 GCA_035640795.1 Crenalkalicoccus sp.
TCCGGGGGTGATCAGCCGCGCGGCATCAGCGCCGTCGCAGCGCCCGCGCATTCGCCCGGACGCGGCGGCGCACCGGCGCGACGGCGGCGCTCAGCACGGCGGCCGGCGCGGCGCCGATCATCGCCGCCTCGCCGGCCTTGAGCGCTGCCGTGGCGAAGGCCTGCTGCTTCTCCATGGCGTACTCGGCGAGCCGCGCCTGCGCCTCCGCCGGCTCCGCCCAGAGTTCCAAGCTCCGCATGGTGAAGACGACGCCCGCTTCCCAGGCGAACAGCCCGAGCGCGAGCGGCGACATCACGGAAGACTCGCGCCGCCGCGGCATCCTTTACTCCCCCATGTTCAGAGGGCGGCGAGCACGGCCTCGGCGCGGCTCACCTCGAAGGCGCCAGGCGCCTCGACCCCCAGATGCGTCACCTTGCCGTCCTCCGCCACCAGGGCGAAGCGCTGGGAGCGCACGCCAAGGCCGCGTGCCGTCAGGTCCAGCTGCAGCCCCAGCGCCCGGGTGAACTCCGCGCTGCCATCGGCCAGCATCACGATGTCGTCCCCCACCCCCTGGTCCTTGCCCCAGGCCGCCATGACGAAGGCGTCGTTCACCGCCATACAGGCGATGGCGTCCACACCCTTGGCGTGCAGTTCCGCCGCGTGCTGCACGAAGCTCGGCAGGTGGCGGGCGGAACAGGTCGGCGTGAACGCCCCCGGCACGCCGAACAGCACGACGGTACGGCCCTTGAAGAGCTCGTCCGTGCTGGTCTCCTTCGGCCCCTCAGGCGTCGCCTGGGTCAGCTTCATGGACGGGATGGTGTCCCCGGCCTTGATGGTCATCGCCCCCTCCTCAACGGTCACGGGCGTGTAGCCCGACCGCACCGGCCTGTCACCGTCCGGGCCCTGGCCTGCGCTTGCACGCCCCGGGGCCGGCAGCCATCTTCTGGGGATGCCGAAGCCCCGCACCCGCGCGCGCCGCGACCTGCCCCTCGAGGCATCGGAGGACGGCTATCTGGGCGGGCAGGTGCTGGTCGCCATGCCGGGCATGCCGGACCCGCGCTTCGCGCGCTCGGTCATCTGCCTCTGCGCGCATTCGGCCGAGGGCGCGATGGGGATCGTGGTGAACCGGCCGCTCGACGGCCTTTCCTTCGACGAACTGCTGAAGCAGCTGCAGCTGGAGCCGGTGCCGCCGCAGCGGCGCATCCGCCTGTATGCCGGCGGGCCGGTGGAAGGCGGGCGGGGCTTCGTGCTGCACACCGCGGACTGGGAGAGCGAGGGCAGCCTGAAGGTGGGCGGCGGGCTCGCCCTGACCGCGAGCGTGGACATCCTGCGCGCCATCGCCGGGGGCGGCGGCCCGCGGGAGGGGATCCTGGCGCTCGGCTATGCGAGCTGGGGCCCGGGACAGCTGGAGGAGGAGATCCAGCGCAACGCCTGGCTCTCCGTCAGCCCCGACGAGGCGCTGCTGTTCGGCGAGGCGCATGAGCGCAAGTGGTGGCAGGCGCTGGCGAAGCTGAAGGTGGACCCGCTGCTGCTGTCCGGGGCGGCGGGGCACGCCTGACCTGCTCACATTTGTGCCGCCGGACGAACAACGGGTTCGTTGAGATCGACGTTTTCGGGCTGGCTGATCGTCACATCGGGTTCGTGGGCAATGGCGGTGCCGCCGGCCCCGGACCCGCTACCGCCCCTCCGCCCGCCGCGCCGCGCGCAGCCCTGCCAGCGTCCCCACCGCACACACCAGCATCCAGATCGCCGTCGCCGTGCCGCTGCCCGTCTCGGTCACCGCCGTCGCCACCGTCATCAGCGCGCCGAGGCCCATCTGCGCCGCGCCCACCAGGCCGGAGGCGGTCCCCGCCAGCCCCGGCCGCACGCTGACCGCGGCGACCACCGCGTTCGGCTGCGTCATGCCATTGCCGAGTGCCACCACCACCATGGGCAGGAAGAAGGCGAGCAGGCCCGGCGGCAGGAGCAGCGCCGAGAGCAGCGCCAGCACCCCGCCCGTCCCCGTCACCAGCGTGCCGAGGCCGAGCATGCGCGCCACGCCAAGCCGGAGCGTCAGGCGCGCGGCGCTGAAGGTGCCCGACATCCAGGCGAGCGAGATCAGCATCATCGCCGCGGCATAGGTGGTGGGCGCCGCCCCCTGGCCACCGATGACGACCAGCGGCCCGCCGGAGGCGAAGGCGAAGAACACGCCGCTGGCGCAGCCGGTGATCGCCGCATAGGCGCGGAAGGCCGGCGCCCGCAGCAGCATCAGGTGTGCGCGTACCCAGCCGGCGAGGCCGGGCAGCGGCGCCGGCGCGGCCAGCGTCTCCGGCAGCCGCCGCCACATCACCAGCCAGAGCGGCAGGCCGAAGGCAGCGCAGGCGAGCATCGCCGCGCGCCAGTGAAACCAGGCCTCGAGCAGGCTGCCGAGCAGCGGCGCCACCATCGGCGCCACCGCCATGGCGGTGCTGACCAGGCCGAGCACGCTCGCTGCGCGCTCGCGCGGATAGCTGTCCCGGATCATCGCCCGGCCGAGCACGAGTCCGGCGCAGCTGCCGACCGCCTGGCCGATGCGCGCAAGGATCAGCAGCCCGGCCGAGGGCGCGAGCGCCGCGGCGAGCGAGGCGGCCGTGTAGACGGCGAGTCCGGCGAGCAGCAGCGGCCGCCGCCCGAAGCGGTCCGAGAGCGGCCCATAGAGCAACTGCCCGGCGGCGACGCCGATCAGGTAGAGCGTCAGCGTCAGCTGGATGGTGCCATAGGTGACGCCGAGTTGCCGCGCCATGGCAGGCAGGCTCGGGATCAGGATCTGCATGCTGAACGGCCCGATCGCCGTCATCAGCACGAGGAGCAGGAGCGGCGCGGGGCCGCGCTTCGGCGCGCGCGACGCTGCCACCGCCTCCCGCAGCGGGGCTTCGGGCAGTTCGTCGAAGGGGATGTCGCGCGGGCTCACGAGCGCCTTCTACGGGGCGGGAGGTTTCCGTTCTACTGCGTTCTGATCACAGTACATGTCCGCGGCGCGGATCAGCGTTGCATGGCGACATGCAAATGCAACCGGCTGCGCCGCACCCGCCGGCTCTCACAGAAAGGGGCAGTGGGGGGAAGGGTTCCCCTTTTCCCAGGGGCCACCTTGGAAGCGGCCTCCAGCTAGAGCGTTTTCACCGTGCGCGTGCACGGCGAAAGCGCTCTAGCCTTTGTATTTGGCGCATTTTCTGCGGCGAACCGCGCACACTTCGCCTGAAAATGCGCTAGGAAGCGGCCTCCAGCACCGGCGCCTCCCCGCCGAAGGCCTGGCTCCGCACCAGCCGTGCATAGAGCCCGCCCGCGGCCATCAGCGTCGCATGCGTGCCCTGCTCCACGGCGCGCCCCGCCTCCAGCACCACGATCCGGTCGGCCTCCCTGACCGTCGCCAGCCGGTGGGCAATGACGAGTGTGGTGCGGCCGCGGCGCAGCCGCGCCAGCGCCTCCTGCACCAGCGCCTCGTTCGCGGCGTCCAGCGCGCTCGTCGCCTCGTCCAGCAGCAGCACGCGCGGATTGCGCAGCAGAGCACGGGCGAGGGCGATGCGCTGCCGCTGCCCGCCCGAGAGCCGCCCGCCGCCCGGGCCGAGCGGCGTGCCGTAGCCTTCCGGCAGGGCCGCGATGAAATCATGTGCCGCGGCGGCGCGGGCGGCCGCCTCCACCTCCTCCGGCATGGCGCCCGGCCGGCCGCAGGCGATGTTGGCGAAGGCGGTGTCGTCGAACAGCACCGCATCCTGGCCGACATAGGCAATGGCGTCGCGCAGCGAGGCGAGCGTCACGCCCCGCACATCCGCGCCGTCCAGCCGCACCGTGCCGGCGGAGACATCGTAGAGCCGCGGCACCAGCGCGAGCGCGGTGGACTTGCCGGCGCCGGAGGGGCCGACGAGCGCCACCGTCTCCCCAGGCTCGGCGACGAAACTCAGTTCGGAGAGCGCCGCCTCGCCCGTGCCCTCGTAGCGGAAGCCCACCGCCTCGAAGGCGACGCGGCCGGGGCCGGGCGGCAGGGGCGGCGCGCCGGGGGCATCCAGGATGCGCCTCGGCGCGTCCACCATGGCGTAGACGCTGGCGAGTCCGGCCAGCCCCTCCTGCGCTGCGGCGTTCAGCGCGCCGAGCGCGCGCACCGGCTGCGCCGCGATGATCAGCGCGGCGGCGAAGCCGGTGAACTGCCCGACCGTCCCCTGCCCCGCCGCGACCCGCCAGCCGACGAAGCCGAAGACGAGTGCGACGGTCAGCCCGCCCAGCACTTCGAGAATGGGGTCCACCCGCGCGCGCGTGCGGGCGATGGTGAAGAGCGAGCGGCGCAGCGCCGCGAAGGCGCCCTCGGCCCGTGCCTCCTCCGCCGCCTCCAGCCGGTAGGCGCGCACCACGCGTGCCGCCGCGAAGCTCTCGGCGAGCAGCGCCGAGGTCTCGCCCACCCGGTCCTGCATGCCCGAGGAGGCGCGGCGGATGCGGCGGCCAAGGGCCAGGATCGGCATGGCGGCGAACGGGTAGAGCAGCGCCGCGAGCAGGGCGAGCTGCCAGTCCAGCCACAGCATGGAGCCGACCAGGCCGATGATGGTCAGGATGTTGGCGACGCCGCCGATGGCCCGCGTCAGCGCCTCGCGGATCTGCGCGGCGTCGGTGGTGAAGCGGGCGGCGTGACGCGCCGGCGCCTCCGCCACGACCAGCGCCAGGTCGGCCCGCGTCAGCGCGGCGAAGAGGCGGCGCTGCAGCCCTTCGATCGCCCGCAGCACCGTGTCATGGATCGCCACCTGCTGGCCGTAGAGCGAGCCGCCGCGCGCCGCGGTGACGGCCACGATCAGCGGCGGCAGCAGCCAGACCACGGAAGCATCGTTGCGGCTGAAGCGGTCGAAGGCCTGCTGGATGATGACGGGATAGAGCGCGGTGATGGCCGCCAGCACCAGGGTGCAGGCCAGGGCGAGCGCGATGCGGCCGTGCTGCGGCGCCAGCTCCTCCTGCCACAGCCGGAGAATAAGGGCGCGGGTGGCGGGCGCGTTCAGCGGGAAGGCGGGGCGGCGCGACATGCGGCCGGGGCTAACAGGAAGCGCCCCCGCGTGCCAATTCGGCGAGCCAGGCGAGGCAGGTGGCGCGGTCAGCCACGCAACCTTCCGCCAGCCACCGCGCGCGGGCGGCGGCGAGCAGCCGGCCGATCTCCGGGCCGGGCACCAGGCCGAGGGCGAGGGCGTCGCGCCCCTGCAGGGGGAATTCCGGCACCGGCGTCGCCTCCACCCAGGCGCGCAGCGAGGCGAGGTCGCCGGCGCCGCGCGCTTCCGCAAGCCAGGCCTCGTCCAGCGCCGCCGCCCGGCCGTGCTCCGCCAGCCAGCGGCGCCGGGCCGCCGGATCCTCGTCCGATGGGGCGGCGCCGGCCGCGTCGTGCAGCCTGACCAGCCGCTCGCGCTCCTCGGTCGAGAAGCGCAGCCGCTCGGCGATGGCCGCCCCCTGCCCGGCCGTCCCAGGGTCGAGCAGGATGGCCAGCCTGAGCAGCGGATCGGCGGGCAGGCCGGAAGCGAGCGCGCGGGTGAACCCGGTGAGCGCCGGCGGCACCGCCTCGGGCAACACCGCCCCCAGCACGCCGGTCTCCGCCATCAGCGCCAGTGCGGGCACCGGATCGGGCGCGACCAGCAGGCGCTTCAGCTCGCTCCAGACACGTTCCGCCGAAAGCCGCGTGAGGCCCGGCACCGCGCCGCGAATGGCGGCGACCGACGCCGGATCGGGCGCCCCGCGCCCGTAGCGCGCCTGGAATCGGAAGAAGCGCAGCGCGCGCAGATAGTCCTCGGCGAGCCGCGTCGCGGGGTCCCCCACGAAGCGCACGCGGCCCGCCGCCAGATCGGCCTCGCCGCCGAAATAATCATGCAGCCCGCCCGTGGCATCCAGCGACATGGCGTTGATGGTGAAGTCGCGCCGTGCCGCATCCTCCCGCCAGTCGGTGGTCCAGGCGACCTCGGCGTGGCGGCCATCGGTGACCACGTCGCGGCGCAGGCTGGTCACTTCCACCGGCGCATGGTCCAGCACGGCGGTCACCGTGCCATGCGCCAGCCCGGTCTCGAAGACGCGGAGGCCGGCGGCGCGCAGCCGCTCGGCGACCGCCTCGGGCGACAGGGGGACGGCGATGTCCACATCCTGTATCGGACGGCCGGCCAGCGCGTCCCGCACCGCGCCGCCCACCGCCCGGGCGCCGGGCAGCGCCGCCAGCACGGCAGCCGGCGCGCCGCGACGCAGCAGCTCCGGCAGGGCGATGCGGCGGACCGGCGGGTCGGGCTCGCTCACCGCGAAGGCATGGTGCGGCCGGGCACCACATTGCCGCGCGAGTCGAGCTCCGCCGGCACGTAGTGGGTGCCGGCCTCCATGCTGACCGAGAGCCCGTAGAGGATGGCGGCGGCGAGCGCGAGCACGACGCCGGCCAGCGCCAGCCAGACCAGGCGCGGCCCCGGCTCGATCCCCGGATTCAGCCGCCGCCACAGGGCGTAGAGCCCGAAGGGCAGCAGGAAGAGGAGGATCTCGAACAGGTAGGGCACGGGCGGGGTCCGCTGCCGAGCCTAGAGCAGCGTGCGCAGCGGTGGAACCGCGGCGCGGCCCGGCCCGTGGACCGAGGCTGCAGGGGAGGCAGGACCGGCGGCGCGGGCCTGTCCGACTGCCGGTTGCCGGATGCACCGCGCCCCATGGCTCAACCCCGCAGCACCCGCGCCAGGCTCACCAGCATCGCCGCCGTCGCGCCCCAGATGTAGTGCCGCTCATGCGGCCACACCCAGAACTCGCGCAGCCTGCCCTTCCACTCGGCGCTGCGCCGCTCCGGCGCTGCCGGGTCCAGCACGACCGCAAGCGGCAGCTCGAACACCTCCTCCACCTCCCTGGGATCGGCGGTCAGCGAGAGCGGCGGGTGCAGCAGCGCCACCACCGGCGTCACCCGGAAGCCGGTCCCGGTCACGTGGTCGGGCAGCCGGCCGATCAGGTCGGGCAGCCGGGGGTCGAGGCCCACCTCCTCCGCTGCCTCCCGCACCGCCGCCGCCTCGGGCGTCTCGCCCGCCTCGATCCGCCCGCCGGGGAAGGCGACCTGGCCCGCATGGTTGGAAAGCTTCGCCGCGCGGAGCGTCAGCAGCACGGCGGGCGCGGGATGCAGCACGATCGGCACCAGCACCGCGGAGGGGATGGCCCGCTCCGGCGCGACCTCCGCCCCGAAGCCGCGGGGCGGATTGAAGGACGAGGCCTCGGAAAGCCGGGCGGCGATCTCCTCCGCCGTCACTCCGCGGCCGTGTCGAGTGCGCAGCACTCGTCGATCGGGAAGAACACCCCCTCGCTCCAGACGCCGAGGACGGTGCGCCCGGCCACCCGCTCGGGCTGCGCCAGTGCCACGAGTTCATAGAACACCGCGCGGCTGATCCGCGCCTCCAGCCCCGGGCGGACGGTGACGTAGGGCCTGGGCTCCCGCGTGCGCGGATCGAGCTGGACGCGGATCGGGTGCTCGGCATTCGCTGTCACGATCTCGTCCAGGTTGGTGCGGAAGGTCAGGCACTGGCGCGGTCCGCCGCCATGCTCGCAGGGGCAGTCGCGCCACCACATCTCGACGGCGACGAAGGGCGCGTCCTCCACCTCGATGCGGCCGCGCTCCACCGGCGTCTCCAGCCAGTAACCGCCATCGGGGCCGCGGCGAAGCACGGAGGAGAAGAGGCAGACCAGTTCCTTCCGGACGATCGGGGTTCCGCGGTAATGCCAGCTGCCGTCCCTGGCGATGCGGATCTGGAAGTCGCCGGCCTCGCGCCTGCCCCTTGCCACGCCCCGCGGCACGGGGGCGTTGCCCTGTGTGCTGGACCCCTGCGTGCTGGCCGCCTGTGCGCCTGCCTGGGGGCTCGATTGCTGCTGCACCTTTGCCTCCCGGAACGCCTTGTCCACGCCGCCGCTCGCCCTACCCTGCCGGTTCGCACGTCCGTGTGACCGCCCCATGCTGGGGCGCTGCCGTCGGCGCGTCCGGCCGCAATATAGGGAGCATGGCTGGCATGGTTGAAGTGGCCGGAACCGGCCCAGGCGCCGCGGGCGAGGGCAATGCCCTGCTGGGCGAGGTCGAGGCGCTGGGCGAACGCCTGCGCCGCGTGCGGGAGGCGGTGGGCCGGGTCATCTTCGGCCAGCCCGCCGTGATCGAGCACACCCTGATCACGCTGCTCTCCGGCGGCCATGCGCTGCTGGTGGGCGTGCCCGGCCTCGGCAAGACCAAGCTCGTGGAGACGCTCGGCACCGTGCTCGGCCTGGACGCCAAGCGCGTGCAGTTCACGCCGGACCTGATGCCGGCCGACATCCTGGGCTCCGAGGTGCTGGAGGAGCATGAGGGCGAGGATGGCCGCGGCCGCCGCGCCTTCCGCTTCATCAAGGGCCCGGTCTTCTGCCAGCTGCTGATGGCCGACGAGATCAACCGCGCGAGCCCCCGCACCCAGTCCGCACTGCTGCAGGCGATGCAGGAGCAGCGCGTGGCGGTGGCCGGGGAGCTGCACCCGCTGCCCGCCCCCTTTCACGTCCTCGCCACCCAGAACCCGATCGAGCAGGAGGGCACCTACCCGCTGCCCGAGGCGCAGCTCGACCGCTTCCTGCTGGAAGTCGAGGTGCTCTACCCCGACGAGGCGGCGGAGCGCGCCATGCTGCTGGCGACGACCGGCGCGCGGGAGGCCCGCGCCCAGCCCGCCATGACCGCGACGGAGCTGATGGCGGCGCAGCACCTGATCCGCCGCATTCCGGTGGGCGAGAGCGTGCTGGAGGCGATCCTGCGGCTCGTCCGCGGTGCCCGGCCGGAGACGACGGAGCTCGAGCCCGTGCAGAAGCACCTGGCCTGGGGCCCGGGGCCGCGCGCCGCGCAGGCGCTGATGCTGGCCACCCGGGCGCGCGCCGTGCTGGACGGCCGGCTCGCCCCCTCGGTCGAGGACGTCCTCGCCCTGGCCGACCCGGTGCTGCGGCACCGCATGGCGCTGAACTTCGCGGCGCGGGCTGATGGCGTGACGCTTGGCGAGGTGATCGGCACGCTGAAGGCCGGGCTTGGCTGAGCCGGGCCGGAGTGGGGG
>DASQVL010000640.1:0-7599 GCA_035640795.1 Crenalkalicoccus sp.
CACGCGCGCCTCCCCTGGCCCTGTCCGGGGTAAACAGCCAGGCGGCGCGCGGGATGCCGCGGCGCCGCGCCGGCCGGGCGATCGCGGCGCCGCGCGCTCACGCCGCCTGCTCGAGCGTCGGCGCCGCGTCGGTCAGCGTCACGCGGCGCATGTCGCGCGGATGGAGGTTGTCCTCGAAGGGGCGGGCGCGGTGCATGGTGCAGCGGTTGTCCCACATCACCAGGTCGTTCTGCCGCCAGTGATGGGTGTAGACGAAGGCGCGCTGCGTCGCGTGCTCCATCAGGTCGCGGATCAGCGCCATGCCCTCCGGCCGCGGCATGCCCTCCACCTCCCCGATATGGGAGGAGAGGTAGAGCGAGAGGCGGCCGGAGCCCGAATGCCGGCGCACCAGGCGCTGGCGGACGGGCGCGAAGCGCGCGCGCTCCTCCTCCGTGTAGTCCGCGAAGCCGAGCTGGGCGCGCGAGTAGATGAGCGAGTGGCGGCAGACCAGGTCACGGAGCTTCGCCTGCTGCTTCGCGGGCAGCGCGTCCCAGGCGGCGCGCATGTCGGCGAACTCGGTCTCGCCGCCCTCCGGCGGAATCACCCGCGCATGGAGCATGGAGTACTTGGCGGGCGTCGCCTTGAAGCTGCTGTCCGAGTGCCACAGCCGGTTGCCGAGGGCGAACATGCGGCGCCGGTCATCGGCGGCGAGCAGGCTGCCATCTTCGGCGAGGTTCGAGATGTCGTTCATGTTGTCGTGCTTGAGGCGGTGGCGGCCGACATCCACCACGGCGCGCTCCTGCTCCAGCGGCCCGAGCGCGGTGCCGAAGGCCATCTGCTGGTCGTCATCCAGCGCCTGGTCGCGGAAGACGAGCACCGCGTAGCGGTCCATGGCGCGATCGATCTCCGCGCAGGTCGCGGCGTCCGGAGTGCTGCGCAGGTCGAGGCCGCGCGCCTCGGCCACGAAGAGCGGGTGAAGCGGGATCAACTCGAGCGGCATGGCATATCCTCCCGCCGGGGATGCTAGCCCCGGGCCGCTGCGGGGGGTCAAGCCGGGCGAGGGACCAGGGCGGGGGGGTTGGGGGCCCGCCACGGTCGGGCGCCGGGCGGCCTACCCGACCACCGGGCGGTCCGGGTGCTTGCCGAGCCAGCGCGCCGCCGCCTCCGCGGTGTCCGCCGGCGAGGTATTGAAGGCGATCGCCGCGGCCGGCGCGGTGCGGTGCACCGCGTTGAGCACCGCCTCGAACAGCAACAGGCTGCCCGGCGGCAGGCGCAGGCCGGCGCCGATCACGACGCAGTCATGGGTGGCGGAGCGGAGCTGCTGTTCCACCATGGGGATTGCCGTCCCGTCCGGCCGGATCAGGCAGGTCTCGGCCTCCCAGCCCCGCTCGCGCACCCGCTGCAGCGCCAGGGCGATGCCGTCGCGCACCATCTGCGCGTCCAGCCCTGGCGGCAGGGCGGGATCGGTGAAGTCCACCGTTTCCGGATCGTAGCCGATGAGCAGGATCCGGGGCATGGCTACCTCGCGTATCGGCCCGGCCAAGGCGTTTTCACCCGTGCCGTGCACGGCTGAATGCACTGGTACTTTGTTCTCCGGTCCGCCCGGCACAAGGCAAGCCTGGTTGTGCGCCGCGCCGGCGCCAGGCAGCGCGGTTCATGCTCCGGGCCTGCGGCCCTCCGGCGACCCACCCTATCTGCGCAGCTCCATCGTGATCGGCCCCTCCCGCTCTCCCCGCGCGAACTGGTCAACCACCGGATGGCCCGTGTGGCCGAGCGCCGCCGCCGGGCCGGTCCAGACGATGCGCCCCTGGTGCAGCATCGCCGCCTCGTCGCCGATGCGCCGCGCGCTCGCAATGTCATGCGTGATGGAGATCGCGGTCGCGCCCAGCCGCTTCACGCAATCCACGATCAGCCCGTCGATCACCGCGCCCATGATGGGGTCGAGGCCCGTCGTCGGCTCGTCGAAGAGCAGGATGTCGGGCTCCGCCGCGATCGCCCGCGCCAGGGCCACGCGCTTCTGCATGCCCCCCGAAAGCTCGGCGGGCGAGAGGTCGCCGACCGAGGCATCCAGCCCCACCTGCGCCAGAAGCTCCGCCGCGCGCGCCCGGGCCGCCGGGCCGCGCGCGATGCGCTTCTGCGCGATCAGCTTGAAGCAGATGTTCTCCCAGACCGGCAGGCTGTCGAACAGCGCGCCGTTCTGGAACAGCATGCCGATGCGGTCGTTCACCGCCTCCCGCTCCCGCCGCCGCATGCGCAGCACGTCGCCGCCATCGATCTCGATGCTGCCGGCATCGGGCTCGATCAGGCCGAGGATGCACTTGATCGTCACCGACTTGCCGGAGCCGGAGCCGCCCAGGATCACCATGGACCGCCCGGCGCCGACATCGAGGTCCACGCCGCACAGCACCTGCTTCTCGCCGAAGGCCTTGCGCAGGCCGCGCAGCCGGATCCTGGGGACCGCGCCGCTCATTTCGTCCCCGCTCACTTTGCGAAGAACAGCACGGTCAGCGCGTAGTCGAGCGCGAGGATGAGGATGGAGGAGGCGACGACGGCGGTGGTGGTGGCCGATCCCACCCCCTCCGCCCCGCCGCGGCTGCGGTAGCCGCACCAGGTGCCCATCAGCGCCACGATGAAGCCGAACACCGCGGCCTTGACCAGGCCGGAGATCACGTCCTCCGCCTCCAGGTAGTCGGAGGTGGATTTCAGATAGGCCGCCGAGACGAAGCCGAGCTTCGCCGTGCCGATGATCCAGCCGCCCATCACGCCGAGCACGTCGGCCACCAGCACCAGCAGCGGCATGGCGATGAGGCCGGCGAGCAGCCGCGGCGCCACCAGGTACTTCATCGGATTGGTGGAGAGGGTGGTGAGCGCATCGATCTGGTCGGTGACGCGCATCGTGCCGATCTCGGCCGCGAAGGCCGCACCGATGCGCCCGGCGACCATCAGGCCCGCGAGCACCGGCCCGAGCTCCCGCGTCAGGCTGAGCACGACGATGGAGGCGACGGCGGATTGCGCGTTGAAGCGGGCGAAGCCGGTATAGGATTGCAGCGCAAGCACCATGCCGGTGAACACCGCGGTCAGCGCGACCACGGGGAGCGAGAACCAGGCGATCTCCAGGAAGGCGCGGGCGAAGACGCGGCCGTAGAAGGGCGGGCGCAGCCAGTGGCTCATCGCTGCCAGCGCGAAGAGGGCGACATCGCCCGTGGCGCGGCAGGCCGCAAGCGTCACGCGGCCGAGGGCGGCGACGGCCTCGAACAGGCCGCCGGGCGGGTCCGGGCGCGCATCGGACAGGGGGGCGTGCATCCGCGCCGCTATAGAGCAGATCCTGGGCGCGCGCGAAGCCCGCGCGGCGCGTTATGCGGCTGCGCCGGCAGCAACTCGCCCGGCCGCGCCGCGTTGCGCGGCGGCTACGCCGCGCCCGGCGCGACACCACCGCCGCGATAGACGCGCCGCCAGCGGCTGCCGAGCGAGGTCAGCACCTCATAGCCGATCGTCCCCGCCCGGTCCGCGATCTCGTCCGGCGTGATGCCGGGGGCGTCGCCGATCAGGGTCGCGGCCTCGCCCGGCACGGGGGCACGCGGCAGGTCGGTCACGTCGAACAGGGTGAGGTCCATGGAGACGCGCCCGATGAGCGGCGCCGGCCGCCCGCCGAACAGCGCCACCATGCCGCGGCCGGAGATGGCGCGCGGGATGCCGTCCGCGTAGCCGGCAGCGACCGTTGCGATGCGGGTGGGCCGGGTGGTGACGGAGCCGCCGCCATAGCCGACCGGCGTGTCCGCCGGCACCTCCCGCAGCTGCAGCACCGGCGCGGTGGCGGTGAACGGGATGCGCACCGGGTTCGGCGCATATGGCGTCGGGTTGATGCCGTAGAGCGCGCAGCCCGGCCGGGCGAGGTCGGAGGCGAAGCGGGGCCCGAGGAAGATGCCGGCGGAGTTGGCGAGGCTGCGCGGCGCCGGCGGCAGCAGGGCGCAGAGCTCCGCGAAGCGCGTCGCCTGCAGCGCGTTGAGGGGCGCCTCCGGCTCGTCGGCGCGGGCGAGATGCGTCATCACGTAGCGGAGCTCGAGTGCCGCGAGGGTCGCGCGGTCCTCGGCCAGGGCGCGTGCCTCGGCGGGTGCCAGGCCAAGCCGCGCCATGCCGGTATCGAGATGGAGGATCACGGGCGCGGGCCGCCCCGCCCGGCGCGCCGCCGCGGCATGGGCGGCGACGTCGCCCGGGCCGTTCAGCACGGGGGTGAGCGCCGCGTCCTCCTCGGCGCCGGGCGGGAAGCCGTTCAGCACGGCAACCATCGGCCCGGGGCCGAGGGCCTCGCGCAGCGCCATCCCCTCGCTGAGATGCGCGACGAAGAAGTGCCGGCAGCCGGCGGCGGCGAGCGCCCGCGCGACCGGGCCGGCGCCGAGGCCGTAGCCATCAGCCTTCACCACCCCCGCGCAGGCGCCGCTGCCATGGCGGGCGCGGAGCGCGCGCCAATTCGCCACGACGGCGTCGAGATCAACCTCCAGCACTGGCTGCATGCGCGGCGCCCCCTGGTGCCCCTCAGTGCGGCTCGCCGGCGTGGCGGTCGTCGAGGTCGCCGTAGCGGGTGAACTCCGCCTCGAAGAACAGGCCGATGGTGCCGGTCGGCCCGTGGCGCTGCTTGGCGATGATCAGGTCCGCCTTGTTGTGCACCTCCTCCATCTTCTGCTGCCAGCGGTCATGGGCTTCCTGGAACTTGTCGTTGTTGTCGTAGGCCGCGATCTTGGGCTGCTGCGCCTGCACGTAGTACTCGTCGCGGTAGATGAACATCACCATGTCGGCGTCCTGCTCGATGGAGCCGGATTCGCGCAGGTCGGAAAGCTGCGGCCGCTTGTCCTCCCGGCTCTCCACCGCGCGGGAGAGCTGGGAGAGCGCGATGACCGGCAGGGCGAGCTCCTTGGCGATCGCCTTCAGCCCCTGGGTGATCATGGAGATCTCGAGCACCCGGTTCTCCGGCCGCGTGCCCGGCGCCGGGCGCATCAGCTGCAGGTAGTCCACCACCACGAGCTCGAGCCCCTTGGTGCGCTTGAGGCGGCGGCAGCGCGTGCGGAGGGCGGCGATGGTGATGGCCGGCGTGTCGTCGATCACGATCGGCATGGTCGCCAATTCCCGGCTGACCTCCACGAAGCGGTCGAAGTCGCGCTGGCTGATGTCGCCGCGGCGGATGCGGTCGCCGGAGATGCGGCTTTCCTCGGCGAGGAGGCGGGTCGCCAGCTGCTCCGCGCTCATCTCGAGCGAGAAGATCGCGACCTGGCCGCGTGGGACCGTGCCCGGGCCACCGCGGTCCTCCGCCTCCCGCACCAGCGCCTTGGCGGCGCCGAAGGCCATCTTGGTGCCGAGCGCGGTCTTCCCCATGCCCGGCCGGCCGGCGAGGATGACGAGGTCCGAGGGGTGCAGCCCGCCGGTCTTGCGGTCGAGGTCGCGGAGGCCGGTGGGCAGGCCGGAGACGCCGCCCGGGGTCGAGAAGGCGCGCTCGGCGGCGAGCACGGCGTCCGCCAGCGCGCGGTCGAAGGAGCGGACCCCGCCCTCCCCCGCCCCGTCCTTCGCCAGCTCGAACAGCCGCTGCTCGGCGGCTTCCAGCTGCTCGCGCGCGTCGAGCTCGGGCTCCGCGCCGAAGGCGCGGTTCACCACCTCCTCGCCGGCATCCACCAGCTGGCGGCGCAGCCAGCAATCATGCACCACGCGGCCATATTCGCCGGCATTGATGATGCCGACCATGGCCGAGAGGAGCTGCGCCAGGTAGGCCGGGCCACCCGCCTCCTCGAGCAGGCCGGAATGCTCGAACTCCCCGCGCAGCGTGACCACGTCGGCGATCTGGCCGCGCTCGATGCGGCGCTGGATGGCGGTGAAGATGCGGCCGTGGATGGGGTCGGCGAAGTGCTCCGCCGCGAGGAATTCCGCGACGCGCTCATAGGCCTTGTTGTTCGCGAGCAGCGCGCCGAGCAGCGCCTGCTCGGCTTCCAGGTTCTGCGGCGGCAGGCGCTGCGAGAGGCCGAGCAGCCCGGCGCCGAGCCGGTCCGGGTTGAAGGGCGAGTCCACGGTGTTCATTGGCGGAGCCTAGCGCAGGGCGCCGCCTGTGGATCATGGGGATCGCTGTGGATCACGGGGAGGGGCGGCGGGGGGCGGATATCCGTTGCGGCGGCGCCACGGGGCGCGACCTGCAGGGGTCCCGGCCGGAGCCCCCGGCCGGCGGCCCGCCTCACGCCGAAACCCGCCGCGTCCCCTCGCGCGCCGCCCGCTCCGCCTCCTGCATCCAGTCCCGCGTCAGCGGCAGCGCCTCCCTCTCCCGCACCAGTTGCAGCTGCCAGTTCATGTGGTCGGACCGCCGGAAGGCGAGCTCGCTGGCCGCCAGGTAGAACTCGAACATCCGGCAGAAGCGCTCGTCATACAGCGCCTGGATGGCATCCCGGTTGGCGGCGAAGCGGCGCCGCCACTCCCGCAAGGTCAGCGCGTAGTGCAGGCGCAGGATCTCGATGTCGGTCGCCCACAGGCCGGTGCGCTCGACCGCCGCCAGCACCTCGGAGAGTGCCGGCGAATAGCCGCCCGGGAAGATGTACTTGGCGAGCCAGGGATTGGTCGCCCCCGGCCCGCTGCTGCGGCCGATCGCGTGGATCAGCGCGACGCCGTCCGGGCGCAGCGCGTCGCGCACCATGCGGAAGAAGGCGCCGTAGTGGTCCACCCCCACATGCTCGAACATGCCGATCGAGACGATGCGGTCCACCGGGCGGGTCCAGTCGCGGTAGTCCATCAGCTCGAAGCGCACGCGGTCGGCGAGCCCCGCTTCCTCGGCGCGCGCGCGGGCCAGCTGCAGCTGCTCCTCGCTCAGCGTGATGCCGGTGACCCGGGCGCCCCAGTCGCGCGCCAGGGTCAGCGCCATGCCGCCCCAGCCGCAGCCGATGTCGAGCACATCGAGGTCCGGCCGGTCGAGATTGAGCTTGGCCGCGATGTGCCGCTTCTTGGCCGCCTGCGCCTCCTCCAGCGTCTCGTCGCCGCGGGCGAAGTAGGCGCAGGAATACTGCCGGTCGCGGTCGAGGAAGAGCGCGTAGAGCCGGCCGTTCAGGTCGTAGTGGTGCGCCACGTTCCGCCGCGCCCGGCGCGCCGGGTTCAACTGGTCGAAGCGCCGTCGCGCCATGCGCAGCGGGGCCATCACCGATTCCATGGGATGGCGCGCGCCGGCGGACCACAGGTTGGTCACCAGCACGTCCAGCAGGTCGTAGATGCCGCTGCCCTGCGGCCGCAGCGTGCCGTCCATGTAGAGCTCGCCGAAGGCCAGCGCCGGGTTCAGCACCAGCCGCCAGGCGGCACGCCGGGTGGTCAGCGCCATCGCCGCTTCCGGCCCCGGGGAGTGGCCGCCATAGCGCACCTCCCGGCCGTCCGGGTAGCGCACGTCAAGGGTGCCGCTGCGGATGGTGTCGCGCAGGATCGTGTGCAGCATCCTCCGTCTGCCTCCCTTGACCCTGGCACCAATCCTGCCGCCGATGCACGGAATGTCCAGCGGCGGCGAGGCCACGAACCGCGGCGCGGCACCGGCCGCGGCCGCGCGCGGAAGCGGGGGGCGCATGAGGGTCGCCGTGGTGATCAACGCCACCGCCGGCGGCCTGCTGGGCC
>DASQVL010000641.1:0-6402 GCA_035640795.1 Crenalkalicoccus sp.
GGAATACCGGATGTGCTGCCGCGCATCAGACAGAGTTCCTACAATGCGGCTTCATATGGATGTTACTGCATGGGTTAGGTCTTGCCGCCGGTGCTCAGGGCCCGGGTGGCGGCCAGCCCTCACCGCGCCCCTTGGCGTCGAACTGCGCGAAGCGCTCCTGCTGCAGCGTGGTCACCAGCCGATGCGCGGTCGGTGGCGCGGGGCCCCGCTGCGCGCGACACCTCCGCCGCGGCGGGGCCGGCCAGCGACGTTGACCCTCGGACCCTCCAGTTCCGTGTCTCCCGTCTCGACCTCATGGGCTGACCGCTGACCTCGCCAGCTTTGCGCATCGCGGCAGCGCTTCCGCAGTGTGGGAGGCACATCAAGTCGCCGTGATGCCGTCCAATCCGCACCGCTCCGCCCGTCGAGAAAAGCGCCTCCATTCCGTGCCGCTACCGCCTCATCCCGGCGCATTCAGCCGAATCTGCTAGGCTTGCAGAGATTTTTCCATAATGTGAAAACTCCGTCAGGCGCTTGCCATAAGCCGCGACTGCCATAAGCCGCTACATGAGCGGCGATCAGACCGGCCGGCCGCGCATTGCGGTCAGAGACCGTTGGGGAGGACGAGGCAGCGCAATGTCCAGAAGGACGCCGCCAGCCGCGCCGCTTGGCGTGCCGTGCGCGATGCCCTGCCCCTGCTCGGCCCGGCTCCCGAGGGGGCGGCGGTCTGGCGCGTCTCCGTTCGCCCTGGCGCCAGCGCCACACTGGCCGAGGCGGTGCGGGATGCCTTCGCGACGCTGCTGCACGACCGGGGCGGCGGTCTGGCCTGGATCGAGGGGCCTGCCACGCCGGAAGCGCATGCCGCCGGCATGGCCGCAGCCAAGGCCGCCCGGCAACTTCACCCTGTTCCGCGCGCCCCAGCCGTTGCGGGCCGCCGTCCCCGTCCTGCCGGAGGAGCCGCCCGCCCTGGCCGCGATTGCCCGCCGCGTGAAGGCGATGATGGATCCGACCGGCATCCTCAATCCCGGCCGCATGCGCGGCGGGACATAGCAGCCGGAGGGCGCCCGTCGCGCCTGCACATGCCCAGGGCGGACGCCACCGGGCCCGCCTTGTACCGAGGTTCCCATGCAGACCAGCTTCGCCGCCGAACAGCTCAAGGACCCCGACACGCGGGAGTCGAACCGCATCCTGCGCACCTGCGTGCATTGCGGCTTCTGCACCGCGACCTGCCCGACCTTCGTGCTGCTGGGCGACGAGCTCGACAGCCCGCGCGGCCGCATCTACCTGATCAAGGACATGCTGGAGAACGGCCGCCCCGCCACTGAGCAGGTGGTGCGGCATGTGGACCGCTGCCTCTCCTGCCTCTCCTGCATGACCACCTGCCCCTCCGGTGTGCACTACATGCACCTGGTGGACCATGCGCGGCGCTACATCGAGGAGACCTACCGGCGGCCACCCGCCGAGCGCGCGCTGCGCCGGGCACTCAGCCTGGTGCTGCCCTACCCCGGACGCTTCCGCGCCGCGCTCGCGGGCGCGCGGCTCGGCCGCTGGGCGGAGAAGCTGATTCCCGGCGGCACCCAGGCCGCGCGGCGACTGAAGGCCATGCTGAAGCTCGCCCCGGCCGCGCTGCCGGCGCCGAGCCCGATGCAGCGGCCGCAGGTGCACCGGGCGCAGGGCGAGCGCCGCGGCCGCGTGGCGCTGCTGACCGGCTGCGCCCAGCAGGTCCTCGCCCCCTCCATCAACGAGGCGACGATCCGGCTGCTGACGCGGATGGGGATCGAGGTGGTGATCACCCGCGGCCAGGGCTGCTGCGGCGCGCTCAACCACCACATGGGCCACCACGACCCCGCCATGGCGCTGGCGCGGGCCAACATCGCCGCCTGGAGCGCGGAGGCGGAGGGGGAAGGGCTCGACGCCGTGGTGATCAACGCCTCGGGCTGCGGCACCACGGTGAAGGATTACGGCTTCATGTTCCGCGAGGAGCCCGCGCCCTGGAGGGAGCGGGCGGCCACCGTCGCGGCGCTGACCATGGACATCTCCGAGGTGCTGACGAAGTTCGGCTACGCGCCGAGCCGCGAGCCGCCGGGGCTCACCGTGGCCTACCAGGCCGCCTGCAGCCTGCAGCACGGCCAGAAGATCACCGGCGTGCCGAAGGCGCTGCTGCAGAAGGCCGGCTTCCGGGTGAAGGAGCCGCGGGAGGCGCATCTCTGCTGCGGCTCCGCCGGCACCTACAACCTGCTGCAGCCCGAGATTGCCGGGCGGCTCCGCGAGCGCAAGCTCGCCAATCTCGACGCGCTCGGCGCCGATCTGATCGCCAGCGGCAATATCGGCTGCCTCACCCAGCTCGCGGGCGGCAAGCTGCCGCAGGTGCACACGGTGGAGCTGCTGGACTGGATGGCCGGCGGGCCGGAGCCCGCGGCGGTGGCGGCGGTGCGGAGCCCCGCCCGCTCCTTGCCCTGATGGAGCCGCCCTGATGGGCGACGCGTCCCGTCCCGCGCCCTCGCGGCAGGCCGCCGCCACCGCTTTCCTTCACCACCCTCCAAACAGGGAAACGTCCAATGGTCTGGTCGCAAGTCTACGACCCATTGAACAGCATGTGGCTCTCGACGCTGCTCGCGGCCATTCCGGTCATCGTGCTGCTCGGCGCCATCGGCCTGCTCGAGATCAAGGCCCACATCGCCGCCGCGCTCGGCCTTGCCGCCGCACTCATCATCGCCGTCATCGTCTTCGGCATGCCGGCGGACATGGCCGCGGTCACGGCTGTCTACGGCGCCGCCTACGGGCTGCTGCCGATCGGCTGGATCATCCTCAACGTCATCTTCCTCTACCGCCTCACCGATGAGGCCGGGCTGTTCACGGTGCTGCGCGACAGCATCGCCTCGATCACCCGTGACCGGCGGCTTCAGCTGCTCTTCGTCGCCTTCTCCTTCGGCGCCTTCTTCGAGGGCGCGGCGGGCTTCGGCACGCCGGTGGCGGTGACCGGCGCCATGCTCATCGGGCTCGGCTTCTCGCCGCTCGCGGCCTCCGGCCTGTCCTTGATCGCGAACACGGCGCCGGTGGCCTATGGCGCGCTGGGGACGCCGGTGATCGCGCTCGCGGCCGTCACCGGGCTCGACCTGCTCGAGCTCTCGGGCATGATCGGGCGGCAGCTGCCGCTGTTCTCGCTGATCGTGCCGTTCTGGCTGATCTGGGCCTTCGCCGGCTTCCGCGGCATGATCCAGGTGTGGCCGGCGCTGCTGGTCTGCGGCGTGAGCTTCGCCGTCCCGCAGTATCTGATTTCCAACTTCCACGGCCCATGGCTGGTGGACGTGGTGGCCGCCATCAGCTCGATGCTCTTCCTGGCCGGCTTCCTGCACATCTGGCACCCGAAGACGCTGTGGCTGGCCACCAGCCGCACCGAGGACCTGACCGCGGACACCGCGCCGGCCGCCGGGCCGCATCCGGTGGGCGCCGCGGTGGCGCCACGCAGCGGCGGGCAGGTGTTCCGCGCCTGGCTGCCCTGGGTGATCCTCTCCATCTTCGTCTTCGCCTGGGGCGTGCCGCAGGTGAAGGCCCTCCTCGATGGCCTCTGGATCTGGCGCCTGCCGGTGCCGGGGCTGCATCAGATGGTGATGAAGGTGCCGCCGGTGGTTCCCGCACCGCACACCGAGGCGGCGGTGTACAGCCTGAACCTGCTCTCGGCGACCGGCACCGGCATCCTGTTCGCCGCCATCGTCGCCGGCCTCGTCATGCGCTACTCGCCGCTCGCCCTGCTGCGCGCCTATGGCCGCACCTTCTGGACGGTGCGCTACTCGCTCCTCACCATCGCGGCGATGCTCGCGCTCGGCTTCGTGACCCGCTACTCGGGCACCGACGCCACGCTCGGCCTCGCCTTTGCGCAGACGGGCTGGATCTATCCGCTGTTCGGGACGCTGCTCGGCTGGCTCGGCGTGGCGCTGACCGGCTCCGATACCGCCTCCAACGTGCTGTTCGGCGGGCTGCAGAAGGTGACGGCGCAGCAGCTCGGCCTCTCGCCGGTGCTGATGGCCGCGGCCAACTCCTCGGGCGGCGTGATGGGCAAGATGATCGACGCGCAGAGCATCGTCGTCGCGTCCACGGCGACCAAGTGGTACGGGCATGAGGGCGACATCCTGCGCTACGTGTTCTTCCACTCGATCGCCCTGGCGGTGCTGGTCGGCCTGGTGGTGATGCTGCAGGCCTATGTCCACCCCTTCACCCTGCTGGCGCCCTGAGCGCCTGCCGGGTGCGCCCCGGCCGGGCGCGCACCTCCTCGTGCACTGCCACGCGGGCGTGTCGCGCTCGTCCGGGGCGCTCGCGCTCACGGAGGCCGGGGCCACGCGCGGGTGCCGACGAGGTGGCCCCGCCGCCACGCCTCGACACGGGTCGGAGGCCGGCATCGACAAGCCGGCGCCCGGACTTAATCTCCCGCGAGCTGCGTCCAGCGGAGGGCGTCATGAAGCAACCCCGGATGGGTCGGCGGGCCGCCGCCGCCCTGGCGGCTACTGTGCTCGGCGCCGGCCGCGCCGCCGCGCATCACGGCTGGGCCTGGGCTGAGGAGGAGCAGACGGAGCTGCGCGGAACGCTCCGCGACCTCTACCTCGGCTATCCCCACCCCACGCTGCGGGTCCAGGCCGCCGACGGCCTCTGGATCGTCGAACTCGCCCCTCCCGGCCAGACCGCACGCGCCGGCTTCACGGCCGACTCCGTGGCGCCGGGGGACCTGGTGGTCGCGATCGGAAACCGCTCGCGCGCCCAGGGCGAGAGGCGGATGAAGGCGGTGCGGATCATCGTCCGCGGGCGGACCTTCGACGTGTACCCGGAGCGTATCCGGGGCAGCTGAGGGTCCTACCGTGGACGCGCTGCAGGCCCTGTCCGAGTGGCCGGTGGCGGCTGCCCTGCGGGGGTCAGGCATCGCCTATCCCCTGGCGAATGCGGCGCACATCGCCTCGATCGGCCTGCTGCTGGGCGCGATCGTCGCACTCGACCTGCGGCTCCTCGGCGCCTTCGCGCCGCACCCGCTCGCCCACCTTGGCCCGCCGCTCCGGCGCATGGCCACGGCCGGCCTGGTCCTGGCGGTGGCAACGGGCCTGCTCCTGTTCACCACCCGGCCGGTCACCTACGCGCAGAACCCGGCCTTCCTGGCGAAGCTCGGCTTCGTCGGGCTCGGGCTCCTGAACGCGGCCGCGCTCAGCCGGGGCGCGGCCTGGCGGGAGGCCGTCGGCGGGGGCCGGATCCATGGCCGGCTTCGGGCCGCGGCGGCGATCTCGCTGCTCATTTGGCCGGCGGCGGTCGTGGCCGGGCGCTGGATCGGCTTCCTGCAGTAGCGGCGCCCCCGCGGGCCGCACCCGCCGCGTGCGCCTCCCGGCGGATTGAACCCGGGCGGAGCGATGCCGCCGGTGCAGCTTGATTGCCTTTCGCCCGCGCCGTCGGGAGAGTCGGTCGTTCTCCAGGGCGGCGGGAGATGGCCCGAGGGCGGCGGATCGCCGGCGCGTTCGCTGTGACGCTTTTGCTGCTGTCCGTGACGGCGGCGGCCCTCGTGCTGGTGCAGCCACCCTCGCCGCTGGCGGCGGCGGAGCGGTTCTTCGCCGCCGCCGCCTTCCGCCTGCTCGCGCCGCAAAGGCCGCCTGACCCGCGCATCGCGCTGATCGGCATCACAGAGGAGACGCTCGACGCCTTTCCCTACCGCTCGCCGGTGGACCGCGAATTCCTCGCCGGCCTCATCGACCGGCTGGCAGCTGCAGGCGCCACCGCGATCGGCCTGGACCTGCTGCTGGACCGCCCCACGGAGCCGGCGAAGGACGCCATGCTGCGGCGTGCCCTGCGGCGGACCGACGTGCCGGTGGTCGCCATCTCGGTCGGGCCCGAGACACCGGTGCCGCCCCAGCACGCCGCCACCCTGCAGGCCTTCCTGGAGGGCGTGTCGAGCGGAACGGCGAACCTGTCCAGCGACCTGCTGGACGGCCTGGTGCGGCAGCACGTGCCGGTGCATCCGGCGACCGGCACTCCGAGCTTTCCGGCGGCGCTGGCGCGCGCGATCGGCGTCGCGGTGCCTGCGCACGCCTTCCCGATCGACTGGAGGCGCACCGCACTGGGGCCCGTCGCGCCCGTCTATCCGGCCGAGGCCGTGCCGCACCTGCCGCAGGAATGGCTGCGCGGCCGGGTGGCGCTGATCGGCAGCCTGATGCGCGGCACGGATGAGCACCGCACGCCGGCCTCGGCCTTCGGCCGGCCGAGCTTCGGCGTGGAGATCCACGCGCAGGTCCTGGCCCAGCTGCTGGACGGGCGGGGCATCGCGCGGCCCGGCCTCGTCCCGCTCGAGGTGGCGGCGTCCGCAGGCCTGGCGGCCGCCGGCATCGCCGCGGCTTGGCTGCTGGCGGGGCAGGTGGCCGTGCTGGCACTGGCGGTGCTCGTGCTGGGCTGGTT
>DASQVL010000642.1:0-2229 GCA_035640795.1 Crenalkalicoccus sp.
CTTCGACATCGGCACGCTGCGGGAGACGCAGTTCACCGGCATCCCGAACGTCGCTGCCAACCTAGCGCGGGAGATCGTGGCGGCCGGGCTGCCCTGCCACTTCTTCGTGGGCGAGAACGTGATCCGCCCCGAATACGTCCGCTTCCTGCTGGAGACCAATGGCGGCGCCTTCTTCGGCTACCACCACCAGATGGGCCAGGCCTCGGCCGGCTCGCTGCTCCGCCACGTCGCCGAGTCACGGCGCCCGGTCGGCCTCTTCCCCGCGGAGAAGCCCTTCCACCGGCTGTTCGACATCGAGCTGCAGGTGCTGCACGATTTCTCCACCATCGCCACCCCCTACTTCCACCTGAAGGCGACGAACGAGCTGCACGGCGGCAACCTGCTGCGCGACATCGCGACCAATGACCTGAGCTTCTGCGTCTCCGCAGCGACCGCCGAGTACCTGAAGCGCCTCTGCCCGGAGAGTGCGGACCGCGTCGTGGTCTCGCTCAACGGCGTGCGCTGGCCGGAGCATTTCGAGCGGCAGGCGGCCGCCCTCTACGGCGCGCTGAACTTCGAGCCCTTCGTCGTCATCCTCGGCACCATCGAGCCGCGCAAGAATCTCGAGATCGTCTTCCGCGCCCTCGCCCACGACCGCGACCTGTCGCGGCGCTACCACTACATCTTCATGGGCAAGGAAGGCTGGCTGTTCGACTTCGGCAACACGGTGAAGCGCCACCTCGGGGAGTTCCCGGAGAACTTCACCTATGCGGGCTTCGTCAGCGAGTTCAAGAAGTACTGCCTGCTGCGCTTCGCCCGCTTCACCATCTACCCCTCGCTCTTCGAGGGCTTCGGCCTGCCGATCCTGGAGGGCTTCAGCGTCGGCACGCCGGCGGTCTACTCCGCCTCCTCCTCCATGCCGGAGGTGGCGGGGGATGCCGGCTACGTCTTCCACCCGGAGAGTCCGGAGGAGCTGCTGGCCGCGATCTACCGGCTGGAAGCCGAATGCGCCGAGGACCGGCAGGCGGTCGAGCTCGCCTGCCGCACCCGGGCCGCGCAGTTCACCTGGGAAGGCATGCTGGCCACCGTGCTGCGCGGCGCCCTCGCGCTCGATCCGGTCCAGGAGGCGGCGTGATGGGCGAGACCTTGCAGGGTCCGGAGCAGGGCCCGGCCGAGATCGAGGAGCTGGAGCGCCGGCCGGAGCAGGCGGCGCGCGCCCTGCCGCGCGTGGCCGGCAGCAAGTCCGTGGTCGGCAGCTTCGACGCCATCGACCATGGCTATGAGGCGAGCGGCTGGGCCTTCGACGTGGCGCGCCCGGCGCGGCACTGCCGCGTGCAGCTTCGGGTGGACGGCAACCCGGTGGCGGAGGTGGACGCCAACCTGCCGCGCGACGACCTGCGCGCCTTCCGCATCCGGCCGGACAGCGGCTTCCGCATCACCATCCCGGCGGCGGCCTTCGACGGCGTGATCCGAAGCATCGAGATCTGGCTGGCGGGTGAAGGGGTGCGCCTCGGCCCGCCGAGGCCGCTCGCCTGCGTCATCAGCGACCACAAGCCCTATCCGAAGCAGTTCTCCGTCAACTCCATCCTGAAGCTGGAGGATGGGGCGATCGACTACGACCGCATCTTCTCCAACGCCTTCCTGCAGCGCCACGGCGTGCGCGCGGCCGTGGCCTACGCCTATCTCTGGCTGCTGAAGCGGCCGCCCGACCGCGGCGGCTGGGACGCCTATTCGGAGCGCATCCTCTCCGGCGAGATCGGCATCGGCACCTGCCTGCGCGAGCTTGCGGGCAGCGAGGAGGCGGCGCGGGCGCGCCGCGCCGGGGTGGACCTGCGCGCGGAGTTCGAGGCGATCGTCGCTGCGGCCGCGCGCCTCCCGCCGGGGCAGGTCGCGCGGGGCTAGCCTATGGCTGTGGCCGCCGCCTTCGGGGCCGCCGCGTTCCGGATGGCTGGACCGTCGCGCGGCAGGCCAAGGACCGGCGGGAGCGGGAGGGCGACGATATCGCCTTCGACGTGGACCCGGTGCAGCTCCACATCTTCGGCGCCATGACGGAGCAGCGGCCGTGACCGACGCACCACCCCCGCCGCCGGGGCCCGGCGGCCCGCTCGGCCGGCGCCTCCGCCGGCGGGAGGATCGGCGGCTGCTGACCGGGGAGGGCTGCTTCACCGGCGACCTCGCCACGCCGCCTCTCTGCCTGCACGCCGTCTTCCTGCGCAGCCCGCATGCCCGCGCGCGCATCCTCGGCATTGA
>DASQVL010000643.1:0-2793 GCA_035640795.1 Crenalkalicoccus sp.
GACCATGCTGATGAACGCGCGCGTCCGCGGCGGCGTGAGTGCCGGGTCAATCGCCTGGGCAGCCGATGTCTGCGTCTCGCGCGGCTGCCCCAGGTCGCGGAAACAATGCGCTGCTTCCCCGCCAGCTCAAACGCGTCGAAGTAGCCAATCCACGCCGGATCCTTGGCCGGGTCACGCCTGTCGAATTCCTGCTCGGCACGGTGCAATACGTCCGCGCAGGCCCTGGACTCTCCGGCACTGGCCAGGGCACGCGCTTCCATCGCCAGGAACAAGGCGCTGACGGTCGCCGGCGCCCTGCCAGCGGCGGCGCTTTGCGCGGCCCGCGCGAGCTGGAGGGCCTCGGTGTAGCGGCCCAGGTAATTCGCCTGGTGGCTCAGATTCGACAGCAGCCGGCCGCCGAGCACCGGATCTTCTGCCTCACGCGCGAGGCGGAGACCCTGCACGAAGTACCGCTGGGCCGCGCCGTGCCGGCCCGCGTCGTAAGCGCTCCAGCCGAGTAGCTGGGCAGCCTCGGCGGCAGCCCCGAATATCTCCCGGCGGGCGCGCTCCGGCGAGAACTCCGGCAGCACTCCCTTGGTGAGAAGGAAGCACCCGTACGGCCTGTCCTCGCCGGTGATGACCACCGCGAACGCGGCGCGCGCACGCAAATAGAAGGCGTGGCGCTCAAGCGATTCCACCGCAACCCTGCGACCCGCCGACTGCCCTGCGGTGGCGAGGAATTCTGTCTGTACCGGAGGCTCGATGTCGGCGTCGCCGACGACCTCCATCCGCGCGATGGGCGCGGGCACGAACGTGTCGAGCGGCAGCAGTCCGAGCACAGCCCGGCCAGCCGAGACGACATCGGTGCCATCGAGCCGAATCACCCGGTCGTTCACCGTGTACGCAGGGAAGTTCCTGTCGACGAGCGCAATCGTGTCCCCGTGCCCCATCTGCGCGAGCGCGTAGAGCAGCTCGGGGGTCAGCAGCGGTTCGAGTCCTTTGAGCACGATGGTCAGCCTTCCGTGATCGAGGGGGAGCTGGGGTCGGAGTCGAGGCCGTCTGGGGGTGCGCCGAGGTTCGGTGCCGCGATCAGGCGGCGCAGCAGCGGCGGCGCGAGCAACCCGCACGGTTCGGGCTCGGCGCGCAGCCCGGTCCCGGCGTAGTAGCGGTTGGCCGCTGACGGCGCGAGACGGACGCGCAACTCATTGCCCCCGGGCCGCAGGACGTCAGCAGGGATCGTGAAGCGATACGGCGACCAGGCACGCTCCCCCACACACACGCCATTCACGGATACGAGCACAGCTCCGGCGACAGTCGGGAGCAGCAGCTCCAACCGGACCGCCGAATCGAGCTCGATCTGCCGCACATAGTCGGCGGTGCCCGCGAAGGTCGAAAGGCCCTGACGCTCCCAGCCGCACGTCACCGCGATCTCGCGGCGGGTGCCGGCCTGCTCGTATGCATCCTCGGCGACCTCGAGGTGCCAGCCGGACACGAGCGCCTGCGGCTTCGACCATTCCGCCGCGCCGTAGTCGTCCGCGCCCTCGGAACCCTCCTCGGCGCCTGTCGCCCCGGGCGCGGGCTCTGCGCGCCTACACACACGCAACAGACGCAACGCGTTCCGCTCGAGCCGCAGCGCAACCGCGCCCTCGGCTGCACCGAGGGCGTGCACGGTGCCGTCGGCTGCCATCCACTCCTCGAGCTGCCAGGGCCCGTCGGGCAGCACGAGCTCCGCCGCCGCATCGGCCTCGGCAAAGCACGCAAAGCGGAAGCCGCCGACCGCGTCCGGGCCGCCGCGCCAGCGCACCGCCGAGCCCTCCGGCACGCGCAGCGTCGGCACACTCTGCCCGTCCTGAGCGGCGAGCCCGCGCAGGACCTCCTCCTTGGGGACCGTGTCGAACACCTCCATCGCTGGGGCGAGGTCCGCCCAGTCTTCGACGGCGGTCTGCGGGCCCTCCTGGTAGACGGCGGGCGTTGCGCCGCTCGCGAGCACGCGTACCCCCGCTTCGGCCATGCGGCGAAGCTGGCGCATAGATGCGGCCGAGCGCAGCGTCGTCACGGCGGGAAGCAAAAGCGCCCGGTACCGGCGGCCCCCGAAGCACACCGCGCCCTCCTCCACCGTGGCGGCCTCGAGGTCGCGTTCGTCCACGAGGTGGAAGCCCATCCTGGCCTCGGTGAGCGCGCGCGCCCACTCGCCCGTCGCCGACGCCTGCTCGCCGGCCTGCCCTGCCGTCCACACCGTGCGCAACGGGTAGAGGGCCGCCACGTCGACCTGCGGTGATACCGGCTCGAGGAACTCGCTGAGCCGGGCGCTCTCGAGCGCGAACCGCAGGTGGTGATCGGCGAACCACGGCTCAAAATTGATGCCTGGGGGGAAGTCGAAGCGCGGATTGCGCAGCGGCTCGTGATCTTCGCCGTGGCCGTGGGTCTGATAGAACCCGTGGAAGATCATCTGCCGCATGCCCTGCAGATGGTGGTTGATCGCGGTTGTACGCAGCTCCTGCAGGTCCAGCCCCCAGTGCCCGGACCACGGGGTCCCGCCCTTGGGCGGGGTGAGGAAGTACTGTTCGACCATCGTCCCGCTGCGGCCGTGGTGGCGGGCGACCGAGTCGCCGAACACGGGGCTGAGCTGCATGAGGGCGTCCTGCGCATCCACCGCGGTCAGGTCGCGGTACCCGTCCACGCCGAAGTGGTCGAGCCCGAAGTTCACGCGCAGGTCCCAGTTTGCGAACGCGGTATCGAGCGCCCACCCGCCGACGTGCCCAAGCACCTCGTGGCCAGACTGGCGCAGGCCGTGGGCGCGGCTCCAGGCGCGCA
>DASQVL010000644.1:0-2148 GCA_035640795.1 Crenalkalicoccus sp.
GGCCGGCCGATGGCGTCCAGCAGGCTCGCCGGCGCGAAGGCGGCGCAGGAAAAGAACACGCCGAGGGCCAGGATGCGCAGCACCCCGGCACCGCCGGCAGCGAAGGTCTCGCCGAGCCAGAGCCGCAGGATCGGCTCCGCCGCGCCCGCCAGCGCCAGGCAGGCCGGGAGCACCAGCGCCATGATGAGCAGCGCGCCGCGCCTCAGCAGCGCCGCGGTCGCCGCCGGCCGCACCCCGAAGGCGCCCGCCATGGCCGGCAGCAGCACCTGCGCCACCGCGACCGGCAGGATCCAGGCGCGCAGCACCAGGTCGAGCGGCGTCGCGTAGAAGGCGACGGCGGTGAGCGAGACCAGTGCGCCCACCAGGAAGCGGTCGGCATAGAGTAGCGCCTGGGTGAGCATGCCGGAGAAGGTCATCCAGCCGCCCAGGCGGAGCAGCGGCAGGGCGAGGCCGAAGCGGGGCCGCCAGAGGCCGATCCCCGGCAGCAGGCGCCTGACCAGCACCGCATAGCAGAGCGTGTTGACCAGCCGGCAGCCGACGAGCGCCAGCATCACCCCGGTCAGGCTGTCCCAGACCAGCAGCACCAGCACCGGGCCCAGATAGTAGAAGGCGGCGACCGGGATGGTGACCAGGTTGGCCGCACGGAAGCGCTGATAGGCGGCGAGCACGCCCCAGAGCGCCGCATTCACCACGACGAGCGGCGCGGCCGCCGTCAGCACGCGGAGCGCGTCGGCGGCCTCCGCCTGCAGGGCAGGGGGCACGCGCAGCACGCGCTCGACCAGCAGCGGCACGAAGGCCCAGAGCAGCGCCGCGGCGACCAGGCTGACGCCGAGCAGGGTCGCGAGCGCCGCACCTGCCAGCGCCGCCGCATCCTCCGTGCGTCCGGCCCCGATGCGCTCGGCCAGCGCCCGGGTGAGCGCCTGGCCCACGCCGAGATCGAAGACGCCGAACACGCCCACCATCGCCAGCGCCAGGGTGAACAGCCCCCAGCGGTCGAGGCCGAGCGCGTGCACCAGCACCGGCGTCAGCACCAGGGCGAGGAGCAGCGGCAGGCCGCGCCCCAGCGCATTCCAGGCGATGCCGGAGATGAGGGTGCGGCCACTGGCGCGGGCCTCGACGTCGGTCACGCGCCCCTCCTCGGGCCAGCGCGGGTCGTGCGCGGTGCGTGCGTTGGCAGGCCGCGCCGGGCCGGTCAATACGCGCCGCGCCGGGACAGCACGGCGGCCGGCGTGCGCAGCAGGATGGCGAGATCGGTCCACAGCGAGGCGTGGGTCGCGTAGTGGACGTCGAGCGCCACGCGCTGCGCGTAGCTGGTGTCGCTGCGGCCGCTGACCTGCCAGGGGCCGGTCAGGCCCGGGCGGACCGAGAGGTAGTGCTCGGCCGCCACGCCGTAATGGCGCTCGAGCTCCGCCGCCAGCACCGGGCGGGGGCCGACCAGGCTCATCTCGCCGCGCAGCACGTTGATCAGCTGCGGCAGCTCGTCGAGGCTGGTCGCGCGCAGGAAGCGGCCGACCCAGGTGATGCGGGGGTCGCGCTTCAGCTTGCGCGTCGCCTCCCACTCCGCCCGCGCGGCGGGGTCGGTCTCCAGCAGGGCGCGCAGCCGCGCCTCGGCATCCACCACCATGGAGCGGAACTTCAGGCAGCGGAAGCGGCGGCCGGCGCGGCCCACCCGCTCATGCGCGAACAGCACCGACCCGCCATCCAGGGTGATCAGCGCGGCCAGCACGGCGAAGGCCGGCAGGAAGAGCAGCAGCAGGGCGCCGGCGCCGGCGATGTCCATGCTGCGCTTGAGCGCGGGGCGCAGCCCGTCCCCGCCCAGCGCGGCGAGCCGCGGCACGGCGAGCGTCGGCGGCGCGAGCGGCCTGGGCGCAGGCTCGGCAGCGGCGGCGGTTTGGAAGGCCTCGACCCCCAGCATCGTCTCGGTCCCCGGAAGGGCGACGGCGGAGAGCCGTCGCGCAGGCAGTGAAGCATGACGTCCGGGAAGGGGGCGGCCGCAGCCGTCCGATGCCCGGACGGTGCCTCTTCTGACGCGAAGACCGCTCGGGAATGCGACGCGTGTGCGGCCGGATTGTGGCGCTGCGAAATGGAACGTGAGCCGGAGATTCCAATCGCCGGCTCAGACTACCCGGCGGTGATGCGGATATGGAT
>DASQVL010000645.1:0-2263 GCA_035640795.1 Crenalkalicoccus sp.
TCATGCGGCAGGCCTTCGCGCTGCAGCCGCTCGCCGACCCCGGTCTCGGTCAGGATGTCCACGCTGTGCTGCTCCAGCAGCCCGGCGCGGATGCGCTCCTCCACATGGGAGCGGGAGCGGCTCTCCAGGATGACCGTCTCGATCCCCGCCCGGTGCAGCAGGTGGCCGAGCAGCAGCCCGGCCGGCCCGGCGCCCACGATCCCGACCTGCGTGCGCATCCTATCCTCCCGTGGCCAGCAGCCTCGAATTGCAGCCTTATCCCCCCCGCGCAAGGCCGGGCTGCGCTGGCGGGGCTGGCCAGCGGCGGCGGCGCGCCGGAGGATCGCCGCCGGAGGGACCCGGAATGAGCAGACGCATCCTCTACGACCTGGCCGGGGCCGACCCGGCGCTGCGCTTCAGCCCGTTCTGCTGGCGCATCCGAATGGCGCTCGCCCATAAGGGGCTGGAGGTGGAAACCCTGCCCTGGCGCTTCACCGAGAAGGACCGCATCGCCTTCGCCGGCAGCGAGAAGGTCCCGGTGCTGGTGGATGGCGAGCGGAACCTGGCCGAAAGCGCCATCATCGCCGAATACCTGGAGGAGGCCTATCCGGACCGCCCCTCGCTCTTCGGGGGCGAGGGCGGGCGGCAGGCGGCGCGCTTCATCGGCGCCTGGACCGAGGCGACGCTGCACGCTGGCGTCTCTCGCCTGGTGCTGGCGGACATCCACGACTGCGTGGCGGAGAAGGACCGCGCCTATTTCCGCGAGAGCCGGGAGAAGCGCTTCGGCATGACGCTCGAGGAGATGCAGGCGGGGCGCGAGACCAAGGTGGAGGGCTTCCGGAAGGAAATCCACCCGCTCCGCATGGTGCTGCGTGCCCAGCCCTACCTTGGCGGCGCGGCGCCGCTCTACCCGGACTACATCGTCTTCGGCGCCTTCCAGTGGGCGCGCGCGGTCAGCGCCTTCCCGCTGCTCGCCGCCGATGACCCGGTGGCGGAGTGGCGGGAGCGGATGCTCGACCTCCATGACGGGCTCGCGCGCCGCGCGCCGGCGCGCGGCGCATAGAGCGGTTTCCGTTCGCGCCGGGCCTACGGCCGGGTTCAGTCCGCGCGGATGTCGCGCTCCTTCACGACCCGGCCCCACTGGTCCATCTGCGCCGTGAGGAACCGGCCGAAGGCCTCGGGCGAGGAGGCCTGGATGTCCACGCCCTGGCCCTCCGCCAGACGCTGCTTCACCACCGGCTCCGCCAGCGCTGCGACCAGCGCTGCGTGCATCTTCGCGACGACCGGCGCCGGCACCCCGGCAGGCGCCAGCACGCCCCAGAAGGCGGTGGCGGCGACACCGGGGATGCCCGCCTCGGCCAGGGTCGGCAGCTCCGGCAGGGAGGGCGAGCGCTCCGCCCCGGTCTGCGCCAGCGCCCGCAAGGAGACGCCGACCTGGCCGGCGAGGCCCGCGCGCGTCGCGATCACCAGGTCCACCTCTCCCGCCGCGGCCGCGGCCGAGAGCGGCCCGCCGCCGCGATAGGGCACGTGCGCCACCCGGAACCCTGCCGCCTGCTGGGCGAGTTCCATCGTCAGGTGCCCCAGGCTGCCATTGCCGATGGTACCGTAGGTGAGGGTGTCCGGCTTCGCCTTCGCGGTCGCCACCACCTCCGCCACGCTCCGCCACGGCCGGGCATTCGGCGTGCAGACGACCATGGGGGAGGTGCCGACCAGCATCACCGGCTGCAGGTCCCGCTTCGGGTCGAAGCCGAGATTCGGGATCAGCGCTGCATGTGTCGCGTAGCTGTCGAAGACCACCACCCAGGTGTTGCCGTCCGGTGCCGCCCGCGCCGCGGCCTGCGCGCCGATCGCCCCTGCCGCGCCGGTGCGGTTCTCCACCACGATGGGTTGGCCGAGCCGCTGTTGCAGGAAGGGCTGCAGCAGCCGCGCGATGGTGTCCACGCTGCCGCCGGGCGGGAAGGGGGCGATGATGCGGACCGGCCCGTTGGGCCAGGGGGCCTGGGCCCGCGCGGCGAGGGCGGGCAGCGCGGCGGCGGCGCCGAGCAGGGCGCGGCGGCTGGTCATGAGCGAGCTCTCCCGGATTCTGCAGTGCGCCGTATGACGCGCTGGCTCCGGTTACGGAAGGCTTGCCCCAGGGAGACAGCCGCGGCCGGGAGTCTTCCAGGCGGACCGGGCAAGCGCCGCGGAGAGCGGATGAGAAAAAGGTAGGTGGGGGTCTTGGGGGAGGAAGTTCCCTTGCCCGCCTTCACCGAACTGGCGAACGCGCTGAGAACGTCCCGGACGG
>DASQVL010000646.1:0-3921 GCA_035640795.1 Crenalkalicoccus sp.
GGTCCTCGCGAACCTGACGCAGGTGGTTGGCGTGCGCAGCGTGCTGATGGAGGAGTTGGCGCAGCGGGTGGCGGCGTAGGTGGCCCTCGGGGGAGGAAGGGAACTTCCTCTCCCAAGCCCCCACCATCCTTTTTCTCATCCTTTCTCCGCGGCGCTTGCCCGGTCCGGCGGGAAGACTCCCAGCCCCCGGGACCCGGCACCAAGTCGCGCGGACTTGACGCTGAGATGCCAAACCGACATGCGGCAGGGCAGCGGAGGCGTCCGACAATCAGCCTGCGCCGTTGGGGGATGATCCAATGCTGTGGGACGCCTTCCCGGGTGCGCTCGAGCTCGCGCGCTTCCAGTTCGCCTTCACCGTCACCTTCCATTTCCTGTTCCCGGCCTTCACCATCGGCCTGGCGAGCTATCTGGCGGTGCTGGAAGGGCTGTGGCTGTGGACGGGGCGGGCGGTCTACATCGACCTGTTCCGCTACTGGCTGAAGGTCTTCGCCGTGAACTTCGCCATGGGCGTCGTCTCCGGCATCGTCCTCTCCTACCAGTTCGGCACGAACTGGTCGGTGTTCTCCGACCGCACGGGCCCCGTGCTCGGCCCGCTGCTGGGCTATGAGGTGCTGACCGCCTTCTTCCTCGAAGCCGGCTTCCTCGGCGTCATGCTGTTCGGGCTGGAGCGGGTGGGCCGCGGGCTGCACTTCGCGGCGACCTGCCTGGTCGCGATCGGCACGCTGATCTCCGCCTTCTGGATCCTCGCCGCCAACAGCTGGATGCATACGCCGACCGGCTACGTGATGTCGCCGGACGGCCGCTTCCTGCCGGAGGACTGGTTCCAGGTCATCTTCAACCCGTCCTTCCCCTTCCGCTACCTGCACACCGTCACCGGCGCCTACCTGACCACCGCCATGATCGTCGGCGCGGTCGGCGCCTGGCACCTGCTGCGGGAGAGGCTTCGCGCCGGCATGGCGGTGCCGGAGGGCGCGCTGAACGAGCGCGCGCGCGTCATGTACTCCATGGCCATGTGGATGGCGGCCGCGGTCGCGCCGGCGCAGCTCTTCTTCGGCGACGCGCAGGGCCTCTGGGCGCTGCACTACCAGCCGCAGAAGGTGGCGGCGATGGAGGGGCACTGGGAGACCCAGGCGCCCGCCCCGCTGATCCTGTTCGGCCTGCCCGACATGCAGCGGGAGGAGACACGGATGAAGCTGGAGGTCCCCTATCTCGGCAGCGTCATCCTCCGCCACAGCCTGACCGGGGAGGTCAAGGGCCTGAAGGCCTTCCCGAAGGATGCGCGGCCGACCAACGTGCCGCTGGTCTTCTGGTCCTTCCGGATCATGGTGACCATGGGCTCGCTGATGATCCTGCTGGGCTTCACCTCGCTCTGGCTGCGCTGGAAGAAGCGCCTCTACACCACGCCCTGGTTCCTGCGCTGGGCGATCGGCATGGGCCCCGCGGGGCTGATCGCTGTGACCTTCGGCTGGATCACGACGGAAGCCGGGCGGCAGCCCTACACGGTCTACGGCATGGTCCGCACGGCGGAGAGCGTGAGCCCGATCGGCGCGCCGGCCGTCGCCACCTCCCTCGTCCTCTACATCACCGTCTACTTCGTCGTCTTCGGCGCGGGCATCTGGTACCTGTTCCGCCTGTTCGGCAATCCGCCCCTGCTGCAGGAGCGCGCGGCGGAGACCGAGCCGCCGATCCGGAGCGCCGGCATCACCCCTGGCCCTTCGGTGGATCCGGACCGCGTCCGCCAGGCGCGGCCCCAGCCGGCGGAGTAGGGCGATGTCGGCCGAGACGATCGCGACCATCTGGGCGGTGCTGATCGCCACCGCCGTCTTCCTCTATGTCTGCATGGACGGCTTCGACCTCGGCATCGGCATCCTGTTCCCCGCCTTGCCGGACCGCGCGGCGCGGGACACGGCGGTGAACACGGTGGCGCCGGTGTGGGACGGCAACGAGACCTGGCTGGTCCTCGGCGGCGCCGGGCTCTTCGCCGTCTTCCCGCTGGCCTACGCCATCATCCTGCCCGCGCTCTACATGCCGATCATCGTCATGCTGCTGGCGCTGATCTTCCGCGGCGTCTCCTTCGAGATGCGCTTCCGCGCGGCGACGGATGCGCAGCGGCTGTGGTGGGACCGCGCCTTCTCCGGCGGCAGCTACGTCGCCACCTTCTGCCAGGGCGTGGCCCTCGGCGCGCTGGTGCAGGGGGTGGAGGTGGACGACCGCGCCTATGCCGGCGGCTGGTGGGACTGGCTCTCGCCCTTCTCCGTGCTGACCGGCTGCGCGCTGCTCGCGGGCTACGGGATGCTCGGCGCCTGCTGGCTGGTGTGGAAGACCGAGCCGCCGCTGCAGACGCGCGCGGTCCACCTCGCGCGGCGGCTGGGCGGGCTGACGCTCGCCGCCATCGCGCTGGTCAGCCTCATCATGCCCTTCCTGCAGCCGCAGTTCCGGGCGCGCTGGTTCGACTTCCCCTGGATCGTGCTGGCGCTGCCCGTGCCGGTGCTGGTGGTGGTGCTGGCCTGGCTCTACTTCCGCTTCCTGAACGAAATCGCCGAGGCGGGCCAGGAGGAGGTGCCGCCGGACATGATGTGGCGGGACGGCGTGCCCTTCCTCTGCGCGCTTGGGCTGTTCTTTCTCTCCTACACCGGCCTCGGCATCTCGGTCTGGCCGATGATGGTGCCGCCCGAGATCACGATCTGGGAGGCGGCGGCGCCGCGCTCCAGCCAGCTTTTCCTGCTGGTCGGGGCGGCTGTCCTGATCCCGGTGATCCTGGCCTACACGGGCTACGTGTACTGGCTGTTCCGCGGCAAGGTGCGGGAGGGCCATGGCTATCACTGACCGCCGCGGGGTGCGGCGCGCGCTCTGGTTTCTCGGGCTCTGGGCGGGCGGGGTCCTGGTGGTGGGCGTGGTGGCCTGGCTGATCCGGCTGGCGATCCACGCTGCTTGACGGGACGCGCCCGGGACCCGGCGAAGCTGCCGCGAATCGCCGCCGGGTTCCGGGTCGGCTGGGCAAGAAGGGATGGCGGGGGTCCTTGGGGGAGGACGTTCCCCTCCTCCCCCAAGCGCCGACCTACTCCGCCGCCGCCTGCAACCGCGCCGCCGGCCGCACCGCCTCCAGGAAGGCCCGCAGCGCACTCCCCGCTTCCACATCGCGCCGGCGGATGAACACCGTCTCCACCTGCCCATCCCGCGGCGGCAGCGCGTGCAGCGCGACCCGCCCCTCCCACACCGACCCGACCAGCGCTGCCGGCAGGAGCGTGATGCCGAGCCCCGCCGCGACGCAGCCGAAGATCGCCTCCAGCGTGGCGAACTCCATCACCCGCGGCGCGGGCACGCCCCGCCGCGCCAGCACCTCCTCCAGCCGCTGGCGATAGGAGCAGCCGCGGCGCAGCACGACGATGCGGAGCGCCGCATCGCCGGCGAAGGGATCCACGCCAGGTGCGGCGAGCAGCGCCAGCTCCTCCGCGAAGACCGGCTCGGCCAGAAGCTCCGGATGCGCGACCGGGCCGCAGACGAAAGCGCCTTGCAGCGCGCCCTCCAGCACCTGCTCGGTCAGCTCGCAGGTGGTGCCGGTGCGCAGCGTCAGGTCCACCGCCGGATGCGCCGCGGCGAAGCCGGCCAGGCGCGGGGCGAGCCGCAGCGCCGCCGTCGTCTCCAGCGCGCCCACCACCAGCGGGCCCTGCGGCGTGCCATCATCCAGCACGGCGCGGCGCGCCTCCTCGAGCAGCCGGGCCACGCGCAGCGCATAGGGCAGCAGCCGCTCCCCCGCCGCGGTCAGCGCGACGCCGCGCGCATGGCGGGTGAAGAGCGGCGTGCCGAGCCCCTCCTCCAGCCGCCGGATGCGGGCGGTGACGCTGGACTGCACGGTGTTGAGCACCTCCGCCGCGCGGCCCATGCCGCCCAGCCGCGCCACCGCCGCGAAGGTGCGGAGAT
>DASQVL010000647.1:0-4847 GCA_035640795.1 Crenalkalicoccus sp.
TGATGTTGGCCGCCCGAATCACGCGCGCCCAGCGCTCGCGCTCCTCTGCGATGAACCGCCCGAAGGCGGGCCCATCCATGCGCCCCGGCTCCGCGCCGTCGCCGCGCAGCCGCTCGACAACGTCCTCGCTGCCGAGGCTCACGCGCATCGCCTCCCACAGTTTTGCCATCACCTCGGGCGGCGTGCCCTTCGGAGCCATCAGCCCGTACCAGGCGGTGGCGCGGTAGCCGGGCAGTGTCTCCGCCACCGCCGGCACGCCGGGCAGCACCGCGGCGCGTTCCGGGCCGGTCACCGCGAGCGCGCGCAACTGCCCGCCCTGGGTCAGCCCCATCACCGAGGGCAGGGTGGTGATCATGAAGGCCAGGTTGCCCGCCACCACCTCGGTCAAGGCCGGCGCGGCGCCGCGATAGGGCACGTGCGTCGCATCGACTCCCGCCATCTGGCAGAGCAGCGCCGCGGCGAGGTGGCTGGCCGAGCCATTGGAGGCCGAGCCGTAGGTGAGGGAGCCGCCGGCGGCGCGTGCCTCCTCGATCAGCGCCTTCAGGTCCTGCGCCTTGGAGCCCGGCCCGGCCACGACGAGGAGCGGCGCGTCGGCGATCAGCCCGACCGGGTCCAGCGTCTTCGCCGGATCGGCCGGCAGCCGGCGGAACAGGCTGGGATTGGCCGCCATGGGGCCCTGGTTGCCGACCAGCAGCGTGTAGCCATCGGGCTTCGCGGTCGCGGCTGCCTCGGTCGCGATGTTGCCGCCGGCGCCCGGCTTGTTCTCCACCACCACGGGCTGGCCGAGCGCCGCAGAGAGCCGGGCGGCGAAGGTGCGCGCCACCGCATCCGTGCCGCCGCCCGCGGCATAGGGGACCAGCAGGCGGATGGGCCTGCTCGGCCACGGCTCCTCGGCGCGGGCGGCGAGCGGCAGCGCGGCGAGCGCGCCGAGCAGCGGGCGGCGCGCGATCATGCCGCGCGCGCCAGGCCGTGGCCCGCCCAGATGCGGGCGGGGATCAGCAGCGAGCCCTCGAAGATCCGGCGCGCCGTGCGCAGCACGCCGGCCCAGGCGACGTCCTCCTCCCCGGCGAGCGCGACCGGCACCTCGAGCACGCCGGAGGGGTGGGCGAGGCGGACCGGCCCGTCCTCGGCCCGGGCGAGCCCATGCGCGACCGTCCCCGGGATGCGCGCCGCCGTGGCGATGGCGATGCCGCCTGTCACCGCCATCGCCTTGTGCACGGCATGCGGTGTCAGGTAGCGCGCGGTGAGCGTGGCGCCTTCTGGCGCGGGGCCGAGGAGGGCAACCTTCGGCACCACGCTGTCCGTCACGTCGCCGAAGCCCATGCGGCGGCCGGCCTCCAGCCGCAGCGCTTCCAGCCGGGCGAGCAGGGCGCGGTCGCCATCGATCGCCGAGGGTGACGCGCCGGCATCGGTGCCCACATCCGCGGCCCGCAGCAGCATGCAGGGCATGGCGCAGTCCACCAGGGTCACGGCGACGCCCTGGATCTCCTCGATCCGCGCGCCGGTGGGGAACAGGCGGCCGGTCTTGGCGCCGGCCACCTGGCGGAAGCGGAGCTCGACGGGCGCGGCGGTGCCGGGGACGCCGGGGATCGCGGCCTCGCCCTCATAGGTCACGGCGCCGCCCGGCGTCCGCACCAGGGCTTCGACCAGCGCGCCGGTGTTGCGGTTGCGGATGGTGACGGTCGTCGTTTCCCCCCGCACCGGCACCAGGCCGGATTCGATCGCGAAGGGGCCGACGCCGGCCAGCATGTTCCCGCAATTGGGTGCGGTATCCACCACGCCGCGATCCACCGCCACCTGGGCGAAGAGGTAGTCCACCTCCACCCCTGGCTCGGCGGAGGGCGAGATGATGGCGACCTTGCTGGTCAGCGTGTTGCCGCCGCCGATTCCGTCCACCTGCAGCACATGGGGCGAGCCCATGGCGGCGAGCAGCACGGCGTCGCGCGTGGCGGCGTCGGCGGGCAGGTCGGAGGCGAGGAAGAACGGCCCGCGGCTGGTGCCGCCGCGCATCAGGACGCAGGGGATGCGGGTCTGCATGCTGGGTTCTCCCCGATTTTGCGGGATGGTTACGCCCGGAGGGCGGGGCTGCCAAGGCGCGGGGGCGTGCCTGACCCCTGGGGGAGGAAGGGAGTTCCTCTCCGCCGATCCCCAGGACCCCTCCATCCACCGGCGATTGCGCATTCCTGGCGCTTGCCGGTCGTCCCGGGCCATCCCCCAGCGGCTCAGACGAGCGGCTCAGAAGCTCCACCTTGCGCCGGCGAAGACACTCCGCCCTTCGCCCGGGTAGAACACCGCGCTGTTCACGGTCCTGGCGTCGGTGATGGTCGAGACGTCGCTGACATAGCGCTCCTTCGTCAGGTTCCGCGCATCCAGGAACAGCAGCAGCCCCGGCACCGGCGCGAAGCCCGCATTCAGCCCGAAGGTCACATAGCCCGGCGCGCGCAGCGTGTTGGCGTAGTCCGCCCAGGCGCCCTGGGGCACCCAGTCCACCACCGGCGCCACGAACAGCCCGTCCGGCCTCGCATAGGCGAGTGTGGTGCGCAGGATATGCGGCGGCAGGCCGGCGATGCGGTTGTCGCCAAATTGCCGGTCGTGGCGGAAGCGGAAATCGTTCCAGGTCCAGGTCTGGTTCAGCGTCAGCCGGTCGCCCTCCGCCAGGGCGTCGCGCACCAGGTCCACATGCGCGGCAAACTCCACGCCCTGGTTCACCGTGACCCCGGCATTGAAGGTGCTGGCCGGGACCAGGTTCGGGGCCGTCGTGAATTGCAGCAGCTGGTCGCGGATGTTCGAGCGGAACAGCGTCAGGTCCCAGGCCACGCGATCCAGCTGCCCGCGCGTGCCGATCTCCACCGTCCAGGCGCGCTGCACGGCCAGCGGCACGAAATTGGTGGAGCCGGTGACCTGCAGCTGCGTCAAGTCGGTGAAGTCCGGCACATCCTGGCTGCGCGTGATGTTGGCGAAAGCCTGCACCGTGGGCAGCGGCTGCCAGAGCAGGCCGATGTGCGGGTTGAGCCCCTCATAGGCCCGGCCGAGCGAGACGGAGCCGCGGCTGGCGGACAGCCCTTCGCCGAAGTCGCGATAGTCCCGCTCGTCGCGCAGCGCCTTGGCGCCGGTGACCAGCGCCAGGGTCGGCAGCACCCACAGCCGGTTCTCGGCATAGAGCTCATAGTTCTGCGCGTTCTGCCGGCTGTTGAGCGTCTGCTGCCCGCGCGAGCCCTGGACGTTGACAAATTGCAGCGCGGTGTTGCTGCCGGCGAAGTAGCGCGCGCCGATCACCAGCTGGCTGGGCAGCCCGGCCAGGATGTAGTCCCTGGTGAAGCGCGGCGCCACGCCCCAGGTGAGCCCGTCCTGGTCGAGCACCTGGAAGATCGGGTGATACAGCGTCTTGTGGATGATCCAGGTGTCGAAGTCGAGCCGGCCCGCCTCCAGCACCACCGAGGTGCGGTTCGCCACCCGCTCCGCCCAGACGTCGCGTGCCTGGTTGCCGGCGAGCGCGGCGGGCGCCGCAATGGTCGGCCGGTGCAGCGCATCGAACAGGCTCAGCGTGCCCGGCAGCTTCTGCCGGACGAAGTAGCCGCCGGCGTAGAAGCGCGTCTCCGCATTGTCGGAGATCCGGTAGCCGGCATTGGCGTTGAATTGCTGGTAGTCGCTGCGGGAGTGGTCCCGGTAGCCATCCGAGTGCAGCACCGTCGCGGTGCCGAGCGCGTCGAAGGCGCCGAAGACGCGCGAGACCTGGCCGGAGCCGCGCACCGTGCCCCAGGAGCCGGCCTCGAAGCGCAGGATGTCGGGGGCGATTGCCGTCTGCGCGGTCGGCGTGATGAAGTTGATGGCGCCGCCGAGGGTCGAGCTGCCGAAGGCGAGCGCGTTGCCGCCGGGATAGACGGCGACGGAGCGGATGGCGAGCGGGTCGATCTGGTAGAAGTCGCCGCTGCCATCGGCGAGGTTCACCGGGATGCCGTCCTGCAGCACCTCGATGCCGCGCAGGTGGAAGCCGCGGGCGATGCCGGAGCCGCGGATCGAGAGGCGCAGCTCCTGCCCATAGCGGGTGGCGACGAAGACGCCGGGCGTGTCCGCCAGAACGTCGCGGAGCGTGAAGGCGTAGCGGTTCTGGAAGACCTCGCTCGGGACGAAGCGCACGGCGGCCGGGGTTTCCTCCAGCGCGCGGCGCTGTTCGGCGAGCGATGGCGCGGTGAGGGTGCCGGTGGTCTGGCCCACCACCTCCCTCGGCGGCAGCACGGCTTCGGGCGGCGACTGGGCGAGGGCGGCCGGGGCCAGCCCGGCGAGGAGGAGGGCGCGCGCAACGGTGCGCGGGATGTGGGACATGGCGGAGATCTCCTGACGCTGCGGGCCGCACCGCCGGGCGGCGGTGCGGAAGGGGCAGGTCAGGTGCAGGGCGGGGCGCGAGGCTGCTGCGGCGGCGCGCGGGGCGGCGCGTTCGGCCGGCCGGCGGGCAGCGTCGGGACCTCCAGCACGTAGGCGACGGGAAGGGCGGCGAGGGCCGGCGGCGCCGGCGGCGGCGCGACGCCGACGGCACAGCAGGCGCAGCCATGGTCGGCGGGCGCGGCCGGCAGTGCCTGGCCGGAGGCGTCGAGCTGCACCGTCTCGATGCCATGGCCCGTGCAGACCTCGACCCCCTGGCCCTGGCCGAGCATGGCAAGGCAATGCGCCGCCGCCCCGCCCCATTGCAGCGCGAGGAGCAGACTCAGGAGCAGCGTCAGGCCAGGGGCACGGCGTGCCATGGGCGGGTTATGCCGCGGGTGCCATGGGACGTCACCAGGGTGGGCCTTGGCCGGGAGTCTCCCAATCGGCCCTGGCAAGCGCAGCGGCGAAAGGATCAGAAAAAGGAT
>DASQVL010000648.1:0-2950 GCA_035640795.1 Crenalkalicoccus sp.
GCCCGGGCCATCCCTGCCGCCCGCCGAGGATGACGCGGCCCTCGCCGCCGCCCTCGCCGCGACCGAGCCCGAGACGGCGGAAGCGGCCGAGACGCCGGCCGAGGGGCGCGGCTGGTTCTCCCGCCTCCGGGCCGGGCTCTCGCGCTCCGCCGCGCGCATCTCGGACAGCGTCACGACTCTCTTCCGCAAGCGCCGCCTGGATGACGAGGCGCTGGAGGAGCTGGAGGAGACGCTGATCGCGGCCGATCTCGGCGTCGCCGCGTCCCACCGCATCGTGGAGGGCTTCCGCCGCACCCGCTTCGGCAAGGAGGTCACGGACCAGGAGGTGAAGGCGGCGCTGGCCGAGGCGATTGCCGAGATCCTGGCCCCCGTCGCCCAGCCCATGCCGATCGAGCCGGCGCGGCGGCCGCATGTCGTTCTGGTGGTCGGCGTGAACGGCACGGGCAAGACGACGACCATCGCCAAGCTCGGCCAGCAATACCGTGCGCAGGGCCTCTCCTGCGCCTTCGTCGCCGGCGACACCTTCCGCGCCGCGGCGGTGGAGCAGCTGCAGATCTGGGGCGAGCGCACCGGCTGCCCGGTGCACCTGCCCACCAGGCCAGGCGCGGATGCGGCGGGCCTCGCCCATGACGCGCTGCAGGCCGCGCGGGCGGTGGGGACGGAGGTGCTGCTGGTCGATACCGCCGGGCGGCTGCACAACAAGGCGGCGCTGATGGAGGAGCTGCGCAAGATCATCCGCGTGCTGAAGCGCCTCGATCCGGAGGTGCCGCATTCCGTGCTGCTGACGCTGGACGCGACGACGGGGCAGAACGCCATCCAGCAATGCAAGGTGTTCAAGGAGATGGTGGCGGTGACGGGGCTGGCCGTGACCAAGCTGGACGGCAGCGCCAAGGGCGGCGTGGTGGTGGCGCTGGCGCAGGAATTCGGGCTGCCGGTGCACTTCGTCGGCGTGGGGGAGAAGGCGGGGGATCTCCGGCCCTTCGAGGCGGGGGAGTTCGCGCGGGGGTTGGTGGGGGTGGAGTAGGTCCTCCCGCTTCAGCAGGCCGGAACCGGAGGCATGGGAACTCCGGCCGCAGGTCCGGCAGGCGCCTCATTTCCGTCCTCCGCGGATACCGCGTCAGGGGAATGGCGGTGCCGAAGTTGCGGGTATCCGGGCGATTTCCTTCCCGTCTTCATCAACGACCAGTATGGAGACGTCCTCCGGCTTGCTGCTGCCGGCTGCGATCTCGCTTGCGATGGTCGCCGCCTGCGCCTTCGCGGCCTCGGCGCTGGGGAGGTCTTCGCCTTCGCCGTCCTTGTGGACGCGCCCTTTCACAACGGCATGGAAGAAATACTTCACGGTCAGGCTCCGGCACTCCTTTGGCCCGGGCCGATGGCACGACCTGGCGGGCTTGCCGGAGTCATGGTCCTTGCCGAACTCTCCGGATCGGCCCGGTCGGCACTCTTCATCGGCCCACAGACCCGGTAAGAGATTGTGATGAAGACGCTTTTCTCAACATCAGACGTCCACCCGCGGGATCGGTTCGACTACTGGCACAGCGTCGCCTGCAAGAAGGTTGCCCACCACGATGCCAGACCTGAATGCAGGGAGAATTTCGCCGCCGAGCTTCAATCGGGAGGTCTCGCCGACATCGGCCTTGTCCTCTTCGAGAACTCGCCGATGAGCATCACGCACACGGCGCGCCATGCCGCACATGCGGAAGCCGACGAGTTGTTCGTCTGCCGGCAGGTCGCGGGCGCACTCGCCCTGGAGCAGGTCAGCCGCGAGGTCGTACTGGAAGCGGGCGACACCACGCTGCTCGATCCGCGCCTGCCCTACACCGGGAAATTCTCCGCGGGCTCGAAATTGCTGGTTCTCAAGGTTGACCGGCGCGCGCTGGAGGCCCGCCTGGGTGGGACACGGGAGATCACCGCCCGCCCGATCAGGCCGCTGGAGGCCGAGAGCAGCCTGGCATCGGCGTTCCTGGCCATGCTGCCGACCCATGCCGGCAAGCTGGGCGCGACCGCCGAGGGGATCCTCAGGGAGCAGGCGCTCGACCTGGTCGCCCTGTCGGTCGCAAAGGCCATGGAAGGGCAGCGGCCACGCCTTTCATCGGCCCGGTCGCTCGCCCTGCTGAACCTGCGCGCCGCGATCGAGGCGCGACTGGCCGACCCGAGCCTCGATGCAGGGACGGTCGCCGCTGCCGCCGGGATCAGCGTGCGGTACGCCAATGCCGTGCTCGCGGAGGAGGGCACCTCGATCCTGCGTCTCATCCAGGCGAGGCGCCTCGAACGCTGCCGAAGGGCGCTGGAAGACCCGTCGCAGGCGCACCGGACGGTCAGCGAGATCGCCTATGGCTGGGGGTTTTCCGACATGACCCATTTCGGTCGCAGGTTCAGGGCGGCCTATGGCGTATTGCCCAGCGAGTGCCGCAGCCGGGCAAAGCAGCCGGACTGACCACGGTTCGAACGCGGAAGGCGGGCGACGGCACAGGGCAGGATCATTTGCGCGCTGAAGCGGCTGGGTCCGGAGGCGCCGCGTTCGGTGCTGCTGAGGCTGGACGCGAGGATGGGGCAGGACGCCGTCCGGCACTGCAAGGTGTTCAAGGAGAGGGTGGCGGTCACGGGGCTGGCGGTGAGGAAGCTGGACGGCAGCGCGAAGGGCGGCGTGGCGGTGGCGCTGGCGCAAGAGTTCGGGCTGCCGGTGCACTTCGTCGGCGTGGGGAGAAGGCGGGGGATCTCCGGCCCTTCGAGGCGGGGGAGTTTGCGCGGGGGTTGGTGGGGGTGGAGTAGGAGCAGGGTCAGCACCGCTACACGAGGAAACCAGCGGCCGCTAATGGCGGATTTAGCAAGGTCTGTTCTGGTCAAGTCGACTTGTCGGTTTAACGAACTGTAACCAAACATCCTCAGCTAGTTTGCGTCGGATTAGCTCGGCTTGATCCCTGAACCAGCAAAGAGAAGCCCCTAAGTT
>DASQVL010000649.1:0-3387 GCA_035640795.1 Crenalkalicoccus sp.
AGCACCGCGTCGAAGCCGCCGGCGCCCGCGGCGCGCAGCGCCTCCGGCGTGCCCTCCCGGTACTCCACCGCAAGCCCCGCGGCGGCGGCATGGACGCGGGCCACCGCCAGCGCCTCCCCCGCCGCGTCCAGGCCGGTCACCCGGGCGCCGCGGCGCGCCAGTGCCTCCGCGGCCAAGCCTGCGCCGCAGCCGACATCCAGCACGGCAAGCCCCGCCAGCGCCTCCGGCGTGCGGGCATTGGCGCGGGCGATCCGCTCGGCGATCCAGCCGATGCGGGCCGGATTCATTGCGTGCAGCGGCGCCATCGGCCCCTGCGGGTCCCACCAGCGCGCCGCCAGGCGGTCGAATTTGCGGATCTCCGCGGCATCCGCCGTGCCCATCCCGTCCTCCTCGGTCTCGTCGCCGCTATCTGCGCCGCACGGACCGGAAGGCAACACCCGTCCGAGCCGGGACCAGCCAAGGCCGGCCCGGCGCTTCCGCCGGCGGCACCGGCTGTTGCGGCCAGGGGGCGCCGCCGGTATCTCTGCCGCCCCCGCGGCCCGGCGACCGGCCGGGCGCGGCGTGACCCCGGGACCGAAGCCCAAGCCACCATGGCCCGCATCGTCATGAAGTTCGGCGGCACCTCCGTCGCCGACCTCGACCGCATCCGCAACGTCGCGGCGCGGGTGAAGCGGGAGGTGGCGGCGGGGAACGAGGTCGCCGTCGTCGTCTCCGCCATGGCCGGCGTCACCAACCAGCTGGTGAAGTGGTGCCAAGAGCTTTCGCCTCTGCACGATGCCCGGGAATACGACGCGGTGGTGGCGACCGGCGAGCAGGTGACGATCGGCCTGCTGGCCATCGCGCTGCAGGCGGCAGGGGTGGATGCGCGCTCCTGGCAGGGCTGGCAGATCCCGGTGCGCACCGATGGCGCCCATGGCAAGGCGCGGGTGGAGGCGATCGAGGGCGCGGAGCTGGTCCGCCGCATGCAGCAGGGCCAGGTGCCGGTGGTCGCGGGCTTCCAGGGCCTCGGCCCGGACAACCGGGTGACGACGCTCGGCCGCGGCGGCTCCGACCTCTCCGCGGTGGCGCTGGCGGCGGCCGTCGCGGCCGAACGCTGCGACATCTACACCGATGTGGATGGGATCTACACCACGGATCCCCGCATCGTGCCGCGCGCCCGCAAGCTCGAGCGGATCAGCTATGAGGAGATGCTGGAGCTCGCCTCGGTCGGTGCCAAGGTGCTGCAGACCCGCTCGGTCGAGCTCGCCATGAAGCAGCAGGTGCGCGTGCAGGTGCTGTCGAGCTTCGAAGACAAGCCCGGCAGCCTGGTGGTGGATGAGGACGAGATCGTGGAACAGCCCCTGGTCAGCGGGATCGCCTATTCGCGGGACGACGCCAAGATCACGCTCCGCCGCGTGCCGGACCGGCCGGGCATCGCTGCCGGGGTCTTCGGCGCGCTGGCCGCGGCCAACGTGAACGTGGACATGATCGTGCAGAACCTCGGCGCGGACGGCACCACGGACATGACCTTCACGGTCGGCAAGGCGGACCTGGCGCGCGCCCGCGACGTGCTGGAGAAGGCGCGGGAGAGGCTCGCCTTCGAGGCGCTGCTGGCCGACCCCGAGGTCGCCAAGATCAGCGTCGTCGGCGTCGGCATGCGGAGCCATGTGGGCGTGGCCAACACCATGTTCAGGGCGCTCGCCGAGAAGGGGATCAACATCCAGGTCATCTCGACCAGCGAGATCAAGGTGAGCGTGCTGGTCGGCGTGGAGTACACGGAGCTTGCGGTGCGCGCCCTGCACACCGCCTATGGGCTGGACGGCCCAGGGTGACGGACACCACGGTGATGGACGCGACAGTGGCGGACGCGACCCTGGCGGCCCCGATCCCGGACGAGGCCTTCGCTGCCGTCGAGCGGCTGATGGCCCGCGGCGCCGCCTTCCTCGGCGCCCGCACCGCCATACTAGGCGGGGCGATGAGCTGGGTGAGCGAGCGCAACCTGGTGGCCGCCCTCTCCAATGCCGGCGCCTTCGGCGTCATCGCCTGCGGCGCCATGGAGCCGGACCGGCTGGCGGAGGAGATCGCCGCCACCCAGGCGCTGACCGGGCGGCCCTTCGGCGTGAACCTGATCACGCTGCACCCGCGGCTCGACGCGCTGGTCGAGACCTGCCTCGCCGCGCGCGTCGGCCACATCGTCTTCGCCGGCGGCATCCCGCCGGCCGCCGCGATCCGCCGGGCGAAGGAGGGCGGCGCCAGGGTCATCTGCTTCGCGCCGGCGCTGGCGCTCGCCCGCAAGCTGGTGCGCTCCGGCGCCGATGCGCTGGTGATCGAGGGGTCGGAGGCCGGTGGCCATATCGGGCCCGTGAGCCTCGGCGTGCTCGCGCAGGAGATCCTGCCGGCCATGGCGGCCGAGGTGCCGGTCTTCGTCGCCGGCGGCATCGGCCGGGGCGAGGCGATCCTCGCCTATCTGGAAATGGGCGCGGCCGGCGCACAGCTCGGCACCCGCTTCGTCTGCGCGACCGAGAGCATCGCCCATCCCCGCTTCAAGCAGGCCTTCATCCGCGGCGCGGCGCGGGATGCGCTGCCCTCCGTGCAGCTCGATGCACACTTCCCCGTCATTCCGGTGCGCGCCCTGCAGAACGAGGGCACGCGCCGCTTCCTGGAGCACCAGGCGGTGGTGCTGGCGCGCTTCCAGGCGGGCGCCGTGTCCAAGGAGGACGCCCAGCTCGAGATCGAGCATTTCTGGTCCGGCGCGCTGCGCCGCGCGGTCATCGAGGGCGATGTCGAGCAGGGCAGCCTGATGGCCGGGCAGAGCGTCGGGCTGGTGACGCGGGAGCAGCCGGCGGCGGCGATCGTCGAGGAGCTGGTGGCGCAGGCGGCCGCAGCCTGGGCGGCGCGGCGGTAGCGGGCGGCGGGGCCGGCCGGAATCGTCACCGCGGCGGTCCCGGAATCAGTTTGCCGTGAGCGGGGGCCGGGGTTAAATCGCGCGACGGCGACCGGCGATCAGCGTGCCTGACGACCTGAAGCGAATTTCCAGACCCGAACCGGCCGCCGGCGATGCTGCGCGGGTCGGCGAGGAGCTGCGGGACACCCGCCTGGGCTACGGCCTGTCCCTGGAGGACATGGCCGGCCGGCTGCGCATCCGCCGCGCCCATCTGCAGGCCATCGAGGAGGGGCGCTGGCGCGACCTGCCCGCGCCGGCCTACGCGCTGGGCTTCGCCCGCAGCTACGCACGGGAACTCGGCCTGGATGATGAGGCGCTGGTGCGCCAGCTGCGCGATGTGCTGGGCGGCGGCACGCATCGCCGCACCGACCTGGTGTTCCCGGAGCCGGTGCCGGACCGCGGCGTGCCGGCGGGCGCGGTGATCCTGCTCGGCACCGTGCTGGCGATCGGCGCCTATCTGGGCT
>DASQVL010000650.1:0-7338 GCA_035640795.1 Crenalkalicoccus sp.
CAGGGTGTAGGACTGGAACACCATGCCGCGCTCCGGCCCTGGGCCGGTCACCGGCGCACCGCGCAGCGTGACCATGCCCGCGGTCGGGCGGTCGAGGCCGGCCACGATCCGCAGCAGCGTGGACTTGCCGCAGCCGGAAGGGCCGATGACGGCGACGAACTCGCCCTCGGCGATCGCAAGGTCGGTGGGCTGCAGGGCGAGCGTCGGCCCCGCGCGGCCCCGGCCGGGGAAGCTGCGGGTGACGCCCTCGATGCGGAGGAGCTCCGTGGTCAAGCGGCCCAAGCTCCCGCGCGCGAGCGGCGCAGCCGCGAAGCCGCGGCCAGGGGGGTTAGGGGGGGCTGGCCCTGCCCCCCCTTGCGCCGCGCAGGCAGGGTTGGTGTCGCGGCTGCCTGCGCGGCGCACAGCCACGCTGCCTGCGCGGCGCGCAGCCACGCTGCCTGCGCGGCGCACGGCACCATCACAACACGCTCCACGGGAACAGCCGCCGGTTCAGCGCCCGGAACAGCGCGTCCGTCACCAGCCCGATCAGCCCGATCACGACGATGCCGAAGATCATCTGCCCGGTATCCAGCAGCCGCTGGCTGTCCATGATCATGTGGCCGATGCCGCTGGTCGCGCCGATCAACTCGGCCACGATCACGTAGGTCCAGGCCCACCCCAGCACGAGGCGCAGCGCCTCCATCACCTGCGGCGCCGCCGCCGGGATCACCACGCGGCGGAGGATGGAGCCGCGCCGGCAGCCGAGCGTATAGGCCGCCTCCACCAGGTCCATCCGCGTGCCGCCGGCGATCACCGCCACCATGACGACGATCTGGAAGACGCTGCCGATGAAGATCACCGCGAGCTTCTGCGCCTCCCCCACCCCCGCCCACAGGATCAGCAGCGGGATGAAGGCGGAGGCCGGCAGGTAGCGCGCGAAGGAGACGAAGGGCTCGAAGAACGCCTCGACCGGCTTGAATGCGCCCATGACGAGGCCGAGCGGCACCGCAACGGCCGCCGCGATCAGGAAGCCGCCGAGGACGCGGGCGATGGTGATGGCGATGTCGCCCGCGAAGCCAAATTCCGTCAGCAGCGCCCAGCCGGAGGCCAGCGTGTGCCCCGGCGAGGCGAGGAACAGCGATGGCACCAGCCCGCTCCCCGTCGCCAGCGCCCAGGCCGCGATGAACAGGGCGAAGAAGCCTACGCCGAGCGCCGCGCGCAACGCCGCCGGGACCGGCTTCAGCGGCTCCATCGGTCGTCGGCGCGGGGCGGGACCATCATGGCCCGCTCTCTAGCCCGGCCGCATCGCGTCTGGAATGGCGCGCCGGCGCCGGGTGACCCGGCGCCGGCCTCCACGATCAGCCCCGGCCCTGGCCGCGGAACCAGCGCGGGGTCATGTCCATCGGGTACGGGCTCAGGCCGATGCCCCAGAGCGGCCGCGGGTCGCAGGCGAAGCCCTCCGGCGCGCGATCGCACTCGGGCACGATGCCGATGTCGCGCGCCAGGCGCGGATCGAGGTCCCGGAGCATGCGGGCTTGCCTCCCCCGCGCCAGCCAGGCGCGGAAGCAGGCGATCAGGCCGACGCGCCGCGGCGCCGGGACCGCCGCCGTGCGCCGGTCGGCGAGGGCGGGGATGAACGAGGAGGTTGCGGTCTGGACGGTCATTGTTGCCTCCCGTGGCTGACAGTCGGTCCTGGTCGCCGTCGGCGCCGTGGACAGGAGGATGAGGCACCCGAAGGGGCCTTCATGTCCGGGAAGCGCGCGTGAGATCGGGCCGAAGACGCGCGGAAATTTGCCGCCACCGCCGTTTCGGAACCGGGAAGGCGGAGACCGCGAGGCTTCGGAAGCCGAAAACCTGGGCGTTGCGGCCGCGCCTAGAGCAGATCGCCGTAGGGCGGCATCGCCCGGAGGCGTGAATCTGCTCTGCAAACAAAGAGATAGAGCATTTGCCGTGAACGCATTTGAACGGCTAGTCCGGCAGCCCCGCCAGCCGCAGCCCGCCGAGGAAGGCCTCGCGCACCGGCGCGTCGCGCAGGGCGAGGTACACTGCGGCCCTGGAGACCGTGAAGTCTGGCGCGAGGGCGAGCAGGCCGCGCACGACATCGGCCGCCTCCTCGCGCCGGCCGAGACGGGCCAGGCTCGCCGCCAGCAGCCGATGCCCCGCGAGGTAGCTCGGGCGGTCGCGCACCACGCGGCGCGCCCACTCCGCCGCCTCCGCGTACCGCCCGCTGACGAAATGGGCCTGGCCGAGGGCGGTGAAGAAGTAGAACATCGCCGGATCGACCGGGCTCAGCCGCCTCGCCCGCTCGATGTGCGCGATCGCGATCTCGGACTCCGCCACGTAGGCGTGGAGCCAGCCGCTGTTGAGGAGCACCACCGCGGAGTTCGGCGCGAGCGCCAGGGCGCGGTCGGCCGCCGCTAGCCCGGCGTCGTAGTCCCGGGCGGGGTAGGCGAGCGCGTGCGCCGCCCAGGCCAGCGCGCTCGGATCGTCCTCGCCGCCCCCCTCCACCACCTCGCGCGCGCAGCGCACCGCCTCGGCGGTGTCGCCCTCCAGCGCCCAGCCCTGGGCGAAGCGGACGGTGCCGAGGCCCGCGAGCGCGCCCTTGGCCGCGGTGAAGCCGGGGTCGAGGGCGATGGCGCGGTGCAGCAGGCGCAGCGCCTCGTCGCTGCTCTCCCGCGTGGCGAAGCGGTGCGGCAGGGCGCGCAGATAGAGGTCGTAGGCGGTCAGGCTCTCCGTCGGGCGGGAGCGCGCGCGCTCCACCTCGGCCAGGCGCAGGCTCGGCTCGATGGCGCCGACCACCGCCTCGGTGACGCGGTCCTGCAGGTCGAAGATGTCGGCCAGGTCGCCGTCGAAGCGCTCCGCCCAGACCTGCCGCCCCGTCTCCACCTCGCAGAGCTGCGCACCGATGCGCACGCGGCTGCCTGCCCTGCGGACGCTGCCCTCGAGCACGTAGCCGACGCCAAGCTCACGCCCGACCTGCCTCACGTCCACCGCGTGGCCCTTGTAGGTGAAGGCCGAGTTGCGCGAGATGACGGAGAACCAGCGCAGGTGCGAGAGCGCGGTGGTCAGGTCCTCGGTGACGCCGTCGGCGAAGTAGTCCTGCTCCGGGTCGCCGGTCATGTTGGCGAAGGGCAGCACCACCACCATGGGCCGGCTCGCGGGGGAGTACGGATGCGGGGCGGCGCCGGCATCGTCGGGCGGCGCCGCCGGCCGCTCCGGGGCGGAGGGGAGGACGACCAGGGTGGCCTGGTCGTCGGTGCGCGACACCTCGGCGGCGAACAGGAAGCCACGGCGCGGCACGGTGCGCAGCAGCCGCTGCTCGTCGTCGCCGAGCGCGCGGCGGATCTCCTTGATCACCTGGGTGATGCTGTCCTCGGTCACGACCACGCCGGGCCAGACGGCCGCCATGATCTCGTCCTTGTTGATCAGCCGCCCGGCATTCTCGACCATCTGGCGCAGCAGCGCGAAGGCCTTCGGGCGCAGCGCGATCTCGGTCCCGCCCGCCGCGAGCAGCGCCCCGCGCACGAGGTCGAGCGTGAAGCGGTCGAACCGGTAGACGGTGCCCCTCGGCATGCCCTGGTCCGGATGCATGGCCGCTCCTCCCCGTGCGGTCCGGCCAGGGACGGAGGGCGGCCGTGCCTGCGGCCAGGGCTCCCGCGCCGAACCGCCCTGCGCCAGCTCCCGCGCCTCTCTCCGTGTCGGCCAGCCGCGCCGAGCACCGGGGAGCGGCCCCGTGTCGGATCCCGAAGGGAGTCTGGCAGGCCGGAGTAGGCGAGTCGAGTGCAGCCGGGTCGCGGCCGGCGCTGCCGCGCTCCGCCAGATCAGGCCGGGGCGGAACCGCGCTTACCGGTGCCGCCCCGGCCGGCGTCAGAAGGCGCTCGGCATGTCCCCGGTCATCGGCTCGACCGGCAGGCAGACGAAACGCGTGCCCATGGGGGCGACGAGGCCGGCGGCCGCCTGCTCGCAGGAAGTGAGGTCGCCGTAGAGGTGGGAGCCCACCGTCGGGGCCACCTGCGGAACCGCAACTGCGGCGGCCGTGGAGGCGTCGAAGGCGGAAGGTGCCGATCCGGGGGCCGGGGCGCCCAGGGTGGCGGCGACGGCCATGACGATGACGAAGCTGGGCATTGCGGATGTCTCCTTGGTGCGTATCGGTCGGGCGATGTGCGCGCGGGGTCGCGCGCTCAAAGGGAGAGGGCGAGTGCGATCGGCGTCTCGGCCGCCGCGCTGAGCTCGGCGGCACCGGCGATGGCGACGGAGGCCGCGGCGAGCGTTGCGAAGCAGAGAAGAACGGCGAGCACCGTCTGCGCGCCGGGGCTCCAGGCCCGGATCGGCGGCACGGAAGCGATGGTGCGGGGGATGGGAAGCCTCATCGTGGATCTCCTTTCCGTCGCGTGGGGCGGCGCATCGGTCGCCTGCCACGCGGAGGAGGGGACACGACGAGGGGCCTTCGTGTCGCGGAAACTGGCGGGAGATCAGCGGGAAGCTTCGCCGAAGCCGGGCGGAAGCCGGGATCCCGGCTCCGAAATTGCGCCGATGGACATGCAGGATCGCCGAGCCGGCGCAGCGGGCCGTCAGGGTGCGGCGGGGCCCGCCCGACCGCCTGGTGTCATCTGCTTCGGGCGCACGCGTGAACGTCGGTGCCCGACCTGTCGGACAGTGCCGGATGACGGCGCGACAGGCGGCGCGTCGCTCAACCTGCCTCGGCGGGGCGCGCCGCTGTCAGGTTCGGCGCCGGCTCCCCGGCGCGGTCAGGCGATGAAGCGGCCGTCCCAGAGCTTCGCCAGCTCCACCTCCTGCCGCACCACGCCGGTCTCGCGCTGCACCTGGTAGGCCTTCTGCATGAACTCCGGCAGGCCCTGCTTCGCGTAGTCCCGGTTGGCCGCCTGGTCGAGCCATTCGATGTACTGCGCGCTCGCCTTGAACTTCTCGGCCTCCTGGTTAACGCGCTTGCCCATGATCTCGTTGGCGCGGTCGGGCTCGGCCTTCGTCATCGCCACCGCGTCGAACCAGGACCTCACCACGCGCTGCACCGCGTCCGCGTGCTTCGCGATGAAGTCCGGCTGGAAGGCGAGCGTATCCACGATGCAGGGGTATTGCAGCGTGGTCGCCAGGATCTTCCCCTTGTCCTCCCCCATGGCGCGGACCTGGGAGAGGTAGGGCTCGTAGGTCGCGCAGGCGTCGAACTGGCCGGCGACGAAGGCCTGGGCGGCGGGCTGCGGGGCGAGCGTCGCCTGCTGCACGTCGCGGATGCTCATGCCGTTCTCGCGCAGCATGTAGGCCAGCATGAAGTAGGGCGAGGTGCCCGGCCCATCCACCGCCACCGTCTTGCCCTTGAGGCCCTGCCAGCCGCCGACCGCGGGACGGATTGCGACCCCATCCCCGCCATGGCTGCGGTCGAGCACCAGAACCTGCACGAGCGGCGCCGTGCTGGCCCAGAGGATCATGGTGTCCACCGTCGTTACCACGCAGTTCAGCGCGCCGGCGACCAGGGCCAGGTTGCGTTCCCGCTGCGGGACGAACTTCGTCTCCACCTCCACCCCGTTCGCCTTGAAGATGCCGGCCTGCTCGGCCAGCGTCAGCGGCGCGAAGCCGGTCCAGCCGGACATGCCGATGGTGATCTTCGGCAGGGACTGGGCACGGAGCAGCCGGGGGGCCGCGAGCAGGGCGGCGGCGCCGGCGAGCGCGGTGCGGCGGAACATCGGGCGGTCTCCCACGGGCGGCCGCAGGCTAAACAATGGCCGCCCGCGCGCAAGCGGTTACTGAGCCGCAGCAACCGCCCGCTGCCCGGCGGAGAAGCGGTTGGGCGGGCGCGGCAGGTAGAGATGCTCGCGCAGCGTGCGGCCCGCATATTCCTTCCGGTGCAGGCCGCGGCGCTGCAACTCCGGCACCACCTTGTCCACGAAGGCCTCGAGCCCGCCGGGCAGGTAGGGGAACATCACGTTGAAGCCGTCGCAGGCCTCGGCCTCCAGCCATTCCTGCATCTGGTCGGCGATCATCGCGGGCGTCCCCAGCATGGCGAGGCCGGCGAATCCGCCCAGGCGCTGCGCGAGCTGGCGCACCGTCAGCCCTTCCCGCCGCGCCAGGTTGATCGCGCGCTCCCGCCCGCTCTTGCCCTGCTCGGTCTCCGGGATCTCGGGCAGCGGGGCGTCCGGGTCGAACTTCGCGGCGTCCACGCCGAGCGCCACGGAAAGCGAGGCGATGGCGCTGTCGCTGTGCACGAGGCTGTCGAGCCGCGCGCGGATCTCCCGCGCCTCGTCCAGCGTCTCGCCCACCACCACGAAGCAGCCGGGCAGGATCTTCAGGCTGTCCCGGTCGCGCCCCAGCTTTTCCATCCGCCCCTTCACGTCGGCGTAGAAGGCCTTTGCGTCGGCGATGCTGGCCGAGGCGCCGAACACCGCCTCGGCCGTCTCGGCCGCGAGCTGCCGCCCTGCGTCCGAGGCGCCGGCCTGCACGATCACCGGCCAGCCCTGCACCGGCCGGGCGATGTTGAGCGGGCCGCGGACCGAGAGCTCCTCCCCCTTGTGGTTCAGCACGTGCATGCGCGCCGGGTCGAAGAAGGTGCCGCTCTCGACGTCGCGGATGAAGGCGTCGTCGGCAAAGCTGTCCCACAGGCCGGTCACCACGTCGAAGAATTCGCGGGCGCGCTTGTACCGTTCGCCATGCGCCATGTGCGCGTCATGGCCGAAATTCAGCGCAGCATCCGGGTTCGCCGTGGTCACCACGTTCCACCCCGCGCGGCCGCCGCTGATGTGGTCGAGCGAGGCGAATTTCCGGGCAATATGGTAGGGCTCGTTGTAGGTGGTGCTGGCGGTCGCGATCAGCCCGATCCGCTCCGTCACCATGGCGAGGGCCGAGAGCAGCGTTAGCGGCTCGAAGGAGGTGACGGTGTGGCTGCGGCTCAGCGCCTCCAGCGGCATGTTCAGCAGCGCCATGTGGTCGGCCATGAAGAAGGCGTCGAACCTGCCCTCCTCGAGCTTGCGGATCAGCCGGACATAGGCCTGCAGGTTGAAGTTCGCGTCCGGCCAGGCGCCCGGGAAGCGCCAGGCGCCGGTGTGGATGCTGATCGGGCGCATGAAGGCGCCGAGGTGCAGCCTGCGCGTCATCGTCGCTCGTCCCGTGCGGGAGGTTTCCGGCGCAGCCTAGCACGGGCCGCGGCGCGCAGAGCCATGCGCCGGGGCCGGGGCTGGCCGCGCCGCCATGCGCTGGAGGACCTCATGCCCAGCTCACGAGCTCCCCGCATGCGGGTGGCGTCTCCGGGGGAAGAAGACACTTCTTCCCCCGGGCCCCCATCATCGTCTTCTAGCACTTGGCCGCGGTGGCCACCGGACGAGAAGTGCCAGAAGAAGGAGGTAGAGGGGG
>DASQVL010000651.1:0-2694 GCA_035640795.1 Crenalkalicoccus sp.
ATGCGGCGGCTGCTGGGGGTGGAGCCGATCGGCCTGGCCGACGGGCTGGCGCTGACCTTCGGGTAGCGGCCGCCATGCAGTGTCGTTCGGGCACGACGCTTCAGGCCGCCTCCCCCCGATGCAGCAGATGCGTCATCACCGCCGTCCCCAGCACGCCCACCAGCAGGTTCACCCCCGGCACCAGCGACAGCGCCGCCAGCACCGCCCCCGCCGCCAGCACCGAAGCCTCCCGCCGCCGCCGCAGCGCCCGCGCCTCCGCCACGCTCATCCGCCGCTGCGCCACGCCCTCGAACAGCCCGTGCCCGAGTGCCACGGTGGAGATCAGGAACAGCACCACCGCCCCGAGCGGCGCCGCCACCAGGCCGAGCGGCAAGGCCAGCAGCGTCAGCAGCCCGAAGCGCAGCGCCAGCCCGATGTTGAACCGCGCCTGCGCAGCCGCCCCCGCGCCACGTGCCGGCGGCAGGCCCGGGTAGAATCGCCGCTCCACCGCCGCCGCCACCGGGTCCAGGAACAGCCCGACCAGCGCCAGCAGCACCGGCACGAAGAGCCACACGGCCAGCCCGAGCACCGCCAGGCCGCCGGCTGCTGCCGCCAGCCCCGCCAGCCACCCGCTGCCCCCCGCCAGCGCCTGCAGCCCCCAGGCCGCCAGCCCCGCCAGCCCTGCGAAGACGGCGAGCGTCGCCAGGACGCCGCGCGCCAGCGGCGCGAGGAAGGCCGGGTCGCCCAGCTGGCGCAGGGTGAGGATCAGGGCGGTCGGCATCGGCCTCATTTGCCGTCGGGCGGCGCCGCGGGGTATCCGCTGGGCCTGCCGCCGGCAACGCCCCAACCGTCACGAGGTCTCACGCATGAGCGAGCCTACCCTCGACATTCTCGGCATCGGCAACGCCATCGTGGACGTGCTGGCGCGGGCGGAGGACCACTTCCTCGCCGACCGCGCCATGACCAAGGGCGCCATGCGGCTGATCGGGGCGGAGCAGGCGGAGGCGCTCTACGCCTCCATGGGCCCGGGCGTCGAAAGCTCCGGCGGCTCGGCCGCCAATACCTGCGCCGTGGCGGCCGCCCTCGGCGCCCGGGTCGGCTTCCTCGGCAAGGTCGCGGACGATGCGCTCGGCCAGGTCTTCGCGCATGACATCCGCGCCGCGGGCGTCGAGTTCCGCACGCATCCCCTGCCCGCCGCGACGGCGCCCACCGCGCGCTGCCTGATCCTGGTGACGCCGGACGGGCAGCGCACGATGAACACCTTCCTCGGCGCCGCCGTGCACTTCTCGGCAGCCGATGTGGAGGAGACGACGGTCGCCGCCGCGGCGGTGCTCTATCTCGAAGGCTACCTGTTCGACCCGCCCGCCGCGCAGGCCGCGTTCCGCCAGGCCTCCGCCGCGGCGCACCGCGCCGGCCGGCGCGTCGCGCTCAGCCTCTCCGACCCGTTCTGCGTGGAACGCCACCGCGCCGCCTTCCGCCGGCTGGTGCGGGAGGAGGTGGACATCCTCTTCGCCAACCAGGCCGAGCTGCTCTCGCTCTACCAGGTGAGCGACTTCGCCGAGGCGGCGCGCCTTGCGCGGCAGGAGGTGGCGCTGGCCGCGCTGACGCGGAGCGAGCATGGCAGCGTGCTGGCGACGCCGGAGGAGGAGCAGGTGGTGCAGGCCGTGCCGACCCGTGTCGTGGACACCACGGGCGCCGGCGATGCCTACGCCGCCGGCGTGCTGGCCGCGCTGACCCAGGGGCTGCCGCTTGCCGAATGCGGCCGCTGGGGCGCGGTCGCGGCGTCCGAAGTCATCTCGCATTTCGGCGCGCGGCCGCAGGCTGATCTCAAGGCCCTGGTGGCCGCCGGCCGCCCCGGGAACCGCACCGTCTCCGCCGTGTTGGGTTGACGAGGCGCGACGGCGGAACTTTCCGCGCCGCGCCCCTGCCCCTGACATGATGGAGAGGGAGAGGCGAGATGCGGACTGGTCTCATGGTCACAAGCGCGCTGGGCGCGCTGTTGCTGGCCGCGCCGGCCTGGGCGCAGAACACCGAGCGTTACGGCTACAGGCCGCCCGCCGGCGTGCCGGAAACGCCCTCGAACCAGGGCGGCGTCGGGCTGATCCCGCCGGTGGGCGCGCAGGATCGCGCGGCGGTGCGTGCGGAGCGGATGGCCAACACGGACCGCGTGCAGTCGCTGCTGCAGGATGCCGACACCGCGCTGTCCCGCCGCAATCCGGGCCTCGCCAACGAGCTGCTGGAGCGGGCCGAGACCAGCCTGCTGAACAGCGGGCCGTCCGGGCCGCGGGACCCCGGACTGCTGCGGCAGATCGGCCAGGCCCGCCAGGCGCTGATGCACCGTGACATGAACGGCGCGAGGGAGGCGGTGCAGATGGCGATGCGCGGCGGTGGCGATGTCGGCGCTGGCCCCGGTGGCCGGCCGATGCCCGCCGAGGGCGGCTATGGCGCGGGCGGTTACGGACCCGGCCCGAACGCCGCCGCTCCCTATCCCGGCGGAAGCGGCTATCCCCCCCAGGGCACCTCCCCTGGCACGGCGCCGGGCTACGCGCCGCAGGGCAGCATGATGCTGCGTGACAGCGGCCCGGGCGGCAGCTCGATGAGCCGCGCCGACGCGCTGATCCTCGCGCAGGCGGGCGGCGGTAGCGGTGGTGGTGGTGGCGGCAGCGGCGGCGGCGGCAGCGGCACCGGCGGCCAGGCCGGCGGCCTGGGCGGCAC
>DASQVL010000652.1:0-3806 GCA_035640795.1 Crenalkalicoccus sp.
GGGCGACGGTCTGCCGGCCGACCCAGCGCACCGGGGCGGCGCGGCCCTCGGCGGTCAGCACCAGGTCGCCGATCGCCAGCGTCTCGATGGCGCGCTCGCCCTCCGGCGTCGCAATCGCCGTGCCGGCCAGGAAGCAGATCACCTCGAAGGCCGTGCCCGTGACGGTCGCGGTGTTGGCCGCCGCGTCCGTGATGAACAGGGTGGAGGTGACCGGGCCGCTGGTGAAGCTGCTGAGATCGACGATGAATTGGCCGTTGGCCGTCACATCCACCGTAACGGTGTGGCCTGCGGCGTCGGTGTGACGTTGTCGCCGACAACCCCGCTGTCGAACAGGTTCAGCGTGGCGTTGAATGCCTTGGCATGTCGCTCCGTCCTGGTTTGCGGCGGAGCCGCGTCGGGGCGAGCGCCCGCGGGGCAGCCGCCGCGCCCTGGCCTCGTCCCCCTTGCAGGGACGAGCCAGGGCACAACCGCTGCTCCGACTGCGGCCTCTCGCCAACATCAGAACGATAGCAACTCGTAAACTAAAGATTGATTTGTTTGCAAATGTCTCGCCCAGGGGTTGCGGCTTCCGCGCACACCTGGCCGGGCCCCTGGTGCGCCCCCGCGGCCAAGGGCAGAAGGCCTCCCAGGGGCTTGCGGCCCCGGAGACGGGGGAGGAACGCGATGGGTCATCGAAGCATCGGGCGCGGCCGGCCGGAAGCTGGCGCCACGCGGCGCGGCCTGCTGGCCGGGCTTGCCGGACTCGCCCTCGCGCGGCCGGCGCTTGCCGCCGGCGGCCCCTTCCGCCTCGGCCTGATCCTGCCGTTGACCGGCCCTTTCGCCTCCACGGGCAGGCAGGTGGAGGCCGGGGTGCGCAGCTGTCTCCGCCTGCAGGGGGAGAGCTTCGGCGGCCGCAAGCTGGAGCTGCTGGTGCGCGACGATACCGGCCTCGCCCCGGACATCACCCGCCGCCTGGCGCAGGAGCTTGCAGTGCGCGACCGCGTGCAGGCCCTGGCGGGCTTCGGCCTGACGCCCTTGGCCCTGGCTGCCGCGCCCGTCGCGACCGAGGCGAAGCTGCCCATGGTGGTCATGGCCGCCGCCACTTCGGTCATCGTGCAGAAATCGCCCTTCATCCTGCGCACCTCCTTCACCCTGCCGCAGGTGACGGGGCCGATCGCCGAATGGGCGGCGAAGAACGGCATCCGCAGCACGGCGACGCTGGTCGCCGACTACGCCCCGGGGCTGGATGCCGAGCGCGCCTTCAAGGAGCGCTTCACCGCGGCGGGCGGACAGGTGCCGCTCGAGCTGCGCGTGCCGCTGCGCAACCCGGATTACGCGCCTTTCCTGCAGCGCGTGCGCGATGCGAAACCCGATGCGCTCTTCGTCTTCATCCCCTCCGGGGAGGGAGCGGCGATGATGAAGCAGTTCGCCGAGCGCGGGCTGAAGGATGCCGGCATCCGCCTGATCGGCACCGGCGACATGACCGATGACGACATCCTGAACGGCATGGGCGATCCCGCCCTCGGCACCGTCACCAGCCACCACTATTCCGCCGCGCATGACAGCCCGGAGAACCGCGCCTTCCGCGACGCCTATCGCGGCATCGCGGCGGAGGCGCGGCCGAACTTCATGGCGGTGGGCGGCTTCGACGGCATGCACCTGCTGGCCGAGGGGCTGAGGCGCAGCGACGGCGCGGAGGGCGAGGCGCTGCGCGACGCCATGCAGGGCCTGTCCTGGGTGAGCCCGCGCGGGAAGATGACGGTGGACGCGAAGACCCGCGACGTGGTGCAGGACGTCTACATCCGCCGCGTCGAGCGGCGGGACGGCCAGCTCTGGAACATCGAGTTCGACCGGATCGCCCAGGTCCGCGATCCCGGCACCTGAGCGCCCCGCCATGCTGACCGTGCTGGTCGATGGCGTCGCCAGCGGCATGCTGCTCTTCGTGCTGGCCTGTGGGCTTTCGGTGACGCTCGGGCTGATGAACTTCGTCAACCTGGCGCATGGCGCCTTCGGCATGGCGGGCGGCTATGTGGCGGTGGTGCTGCTGAACGGCGCGGGCTGGCCCTTCCCGGCGGCCGTGCTGGCCGGCGCGCTGGCGGCTGCGCTGCTCGGCTTGGTGCTGGAATGGGCGCTCTACCGGCATCTCTACGGGCGGGACCATCTGGACCAGGTGCTGTTCTCCATCGGTCTCGTCTTCATGGCCTCGGCCGTGGTGGACCGGCTGATGGGGGCGCGGCAGCAGCTGATCGCGCTGCCTGCATGGCTCTCCGGGCGGCTCGATCTCGGCGTGGCCGAGATCGGCGTCTACCGGCTGTTCCTGATCATGCTCTGCGGCGCCATCGTGCTCGCGCTGCAGCTCGGCCTGGTGCGCACGCGCTTCGGTGCGCGGCTGCGCGCGGCGGTGGACGATGCGGTGGTGGCCCGCGGCCTCGGCATCCCTGTCCCGCGCCTCTTCGCCGCGACCTTCGCGCTGGGCTCGGGCCTCGCCGGCCTCGGCGGCGCGCTGGGCGTGGAGGTGCTGGGCCTGGACCCCACCTTCCCGCTGAAATACCTGGTCTACGTGCTGATCGTCGTCGCGGTGGGTGGCGCCAACACCATCCTCGGCCCCTTCCTCGCCGCGCTGCTGCTCGGCGTGGTGGACGTGGCCGGCAAGTACTGGGTGCCGGAGCTCGGCGCCTTCGCCATCTACACCGCCATGGTCGTGCTGCTGCTGCTCAGGCCGCAAGGGCTGCTGGCGCGGGCGGCGGCGCGATGAGCCTCGCCATCGCCGAGATCCGCGCGCGTCGCGGCCTCTCCGGGCGGTGGCTGGCCGAGGCGCTGGCTTGGCTCGCCTGGATCGCGGCCTACTTCGCCCTGCCGGAGGAGCTGCCGCTGCTCGGCCAGGCGGCGATCGCGGCGCTCTTCGCCCTCTCCCTCGACCTCATCGTCGGCTATGCGGGCGTGGTCACGCTCGGCCAGGCGGCCTTCTACGGGCTTGGCGCCTACACGGCCGGGCTGCTCGCCGCGCATGGCTGGGGGGAGCCGATCTCCGGCCTGCTGCTCGCCGCCGCCGCGGCGGCGCTGCTCGGCCTCGCCACCGCGCCGCTGGTGCTGCGCGGCGGCGACCTCGCCGGGCTGATGGTGACGCTCGGCCTCTCGCTGATGCTCTACGAGGCGGCGAACAAGGTGGCCTGGCTCACCGGCGGCGCGGACGGGCTGCAGGGGGTGGAGGTGTGGCCGGTGCTTGGCCTGTTCCGATTCGACCTCTATGGCCGCACCGCCTTCCTCTATGCGCTGGCCGTGCTCGCCCTCCTCTTCGCGCTGGCGCGACGGATCACCGCCTCGCCCTTCGGCCTCGCGCTGCGCGGCATCCGGGGCAATCCGCGGCGCATGCCGGCGCTCGGCACGCCGGTCAGGGCGCGGCTCTCCGCCGCCTATGCGCTCTCCGCCGCCTATGCGGGCGTCGCCGGCGCGCTGCTCGCCCAGACCACGCAGTTCGTCTCGCTCGAGGTGCTGTCCTTCCAGCGCTCGGCGGAGGGGCTGCTGATGCTCGTCCTCGGCGGGCTCGGCCGGCTCTATGGCGGGGTGCTGGGCGCCGTGCTCTTCGTCGTGGCGCACCAGATGCTCGCGGAGATGTCCCCGCAATTCTGGCAGTTCTGGATCGGCGCGGCGCTGGTGGCGCTCGCGCTGGCCGGGCGGGGCGGCGTGCTCGGCCTGCTCGCCGCCGGCTTGGCGCGGCTGGGCGGCCGATGAGCGCGGTGCTGGAGACGGCGCGGCTGACGCGCCGCTTCGGTGGCTTCACCGCGGTGGATGGCGTGGACCTCGCCCTGCCCGCGGGCGCGCGGCAT